>DATMFX010000381.1:0-7137 GCA_035555995.1 Hyphomicrobiales bacterium
CGCCGGGCGAACATACGCTGGTGTCGCGGGTGACCGACGTCAACGGGCAGGTGCAGGCCACCCCCGAGGAAATGCCGGAGAAACCCACGCGCTGGGAGAATTACGCGCAGTTCCCACGCACGGTAATGATCGGCTAGTTCAGCAGGGCTTGACAGCAGTCGGTGCGCGGCCCCGCTCGCTCCACGTTGGAGCGCTTTCCCGAGCTAGCGCTTATACCAACTGCGCGATCGGCACCACCGGGTCCACGTCCGCCTCGTAGTCCACGCCTTCCACTTCAAAACCGAACAGGTTGAGGAAATTGCGCTTGTAGCCGGCGAAATCGGACAGGCTACCGATGGTGTCGGTTTCGATCCTATCCCACAGCTCGGCGACCTTGCCCTGTACCGCCGGGTCGAGCTCCTTGTAGTCCACGCGCCAGCGGCCGGCATCGTCCAGGCGGGGCGTGCTGCCGTACAGGCTTTCGCGAAACAACAGGTCGATCTGTTCGATGCAGTCTTCGTGGGTGCCGTTTTCCTTCATGACGCGGAACAGCAGCGCCAGATAGAGCGGCATCACGGGAATGGCGGAGCTGGCCTGGGTGACCACGGCCTTGAGCACGGCCACGCGGGCTTCGCCGCCATGCGGCGCCAGGCGGGATTGCAGCAGCGCGGCTTTCTGGTCCAGGTCCTTCTTGGCGGCGCCGATGGTGCCGTTCCAGTAGATGTCCCAGGTGAGTTCGGCGCCGAGATAGGTATAGGCGGTGGTAATGGCATCGGGAGCCAGCACGCCGGCGGCGTCGAGTGCTTCGATCCAGTACTGCCAATCCTCGCCGCCCATCACCGCCACGGTGTTGGCGATTTCTTCCTCGGTGGCGGCCGGCACCGACATTTCCTGAATCACTTCCTTGTCGGTGTTGATGCCGCGCAGGCTGATGTCCTTGCCGATCGGTTTGAGCGTGGAATTGTGCACTTCGCCGGTACGCGGATGTTGCCGGCGCGGCGAGGCCAGGCTGTAGATCACCAGGTCCACCTGCCCCAGGTCGGCCTTGACGGTGTCGATGACCTTTTGCTTGATGGCGTCGGAAAACGCATCGCCATTGATGCTTTTGGCGTAGAGGCCCGCGGCCTCGGCTTCCTGATGGAATGCCGCGGAGTTGTACCAGCCCGCGGAGGCCGGCTTGCCTTCGGTGCCTTCCTTTTCGAAGAACACGCCAAGCGTGGCGGCACCGGCGCCGAACGCGGCGACGATGCGCGAGGACAATCCATAACCGGTGGAGGCGCCGATCACCAGCACTTTTTTGGGTCCCGCGAGCGGCCCCTGTCGTTTGACGTAAGCGATCTGCTGGCGCACGTTGGCGGCGCAGCCGGTGGGATGGGCGGTAACACACATGAAGCCGCGGACACGGGGTTTTATCAGCATCGGTAAGCCTGTATCGGATTGAAATGAAACGAAATACGGCGGGATTCTAGCACAGCGCCGCCCCTTGCCCGGGCGCTCAAGGCGGCAGCAATGCCTGCAGGCGCTGTTGCCGGGTGGCGGCGGGAAGCTTGCTCAGCGCCACCACTTCCTCGTAGAACGCCGGCAAATTGCCGCCGTGGCGCTTCAGCAGTTCCTCAAAGGCCGGCACCAGGCCGTGGTAGGTGGCCACGGTGCCGAGCTGCGCGTTATTGAGGTCCTGGCTGAACCAGGTATCGTAGCCGGCCCGGCCTTCCCAGGCCCGCTTCAGGTCCTGGTAATCGGCGCGCAGTTGCTCGATGAGCTGCTGCTTGCGCTCGCGCATCGCCTCCGGCGGCAGTTCACTGGCATAGAGTTCGTGCAATGCGCTTACCACGCCCTGCACCAGATTCACGAAATCGTCGCGGCGCGCGCGTTCCTGAGCGCTGGCCAGCAGGAGGGTGGTGCGCTCGCTGCCTTCCAACTGCCCCATCCAGCGGCGCAGCCCTTCCTGTTCCACCGCGGTGGCGAAGCTTTCGTTGAATTCGGTGTCGCCCGGCGCGTAGGCCACCTGGTGCGCCAGTTCGTGGAACAAGAGGCTTGCCAGTTGCCACGGCTCGCGCTGCAGCAGCGTGGCAGGCAGTGGATCGGCAAACCAGCCCAGCGTGGAATAGGCGCTCACGCCGCCCACGTAGACGTCATAGCCCTGCCGGCGCAGCGTGTCGGCATAGCGGTTCGCCGCGGCTTCCTCGAAATAGCCCCGGTAGCTGGCGCAGCCGGCCACGGGATAGCACCACTGTTTCGGCGTCAGGGAAAATTCGGGGGAGGCGAACACGTTCCACACCACGTAGGGACTGTCGAGCATGACGAGGTCCTGGTAGTGGTGCTCCACCGGCAACGACAGTTCGCGGGCGGCAAAATCGCGCAGCGTTTCCAGCCGCTGCAAACGTTCGCGCAATTGCGGATCGAGCTGGGCATCGCCGAGCAGCGTGGCGATCGGCTGACGCTGGCGCATCAGGCCCAGATGCCCGCGCATGGCCTGACTGTAATAGCCCACGGATTCGCAGCCTGCCAGGAACAGGGCCCAGCACAATACCAAGCTTTTCGCCGCCTTATGCCGGGGCGGAAGCACTCCCCGGCAGGAGGCTGCAACAGACTTGATAAAAGCAGAATAAAAGCGGCGCATCACTCGCTTACACGAATCTCGTACAAGTGAGACCACAGCTTGCCGGTAACGAACAGGCGCTGCGCCTCGGCGTCCCAGGCGATGCCGTTGAGCACGTCGTCGTTGCCACGTTCGGGATGCAGGCCGCTCAAGTCCACTTTGGACTTGACCTTGCCGGTCTGCGGGTCGATGCGCACAAGGGTGTCGGTGTACCACACGTTGGCCCACACCTCGCCGTCGATGTATTCCAGCTCGTTCAGGCGCGTCAGCGGCAAGCCATCCTCGGTCACGGCCACGCGATGCGTTTCGCGCAGCGTTTCGGGATCGAGAAAGCGCAGCATGGCGGTGCCGTCGCTGACGATCAGGCTGGTGCCGTCGTGGGTCACGCCCCAGCCTTCGCCGGGCAGGAAGAACGATTGGAGCTGCTTGAAATCCTCCAGCGCGTACACGAAGCCCACGTGCGACTGCCAGGTAAGCTGGTACACCTTGTCGCCAAGCACGGTGATGCCTTCGCCGAAATAGCGCTGCGGCAGGTTCTGGCGCCGCTGCACTTCGCCGGTTTCCAGATCCACCAGCCGCAGCGAGGATTCGCCATTGCGGCCGGTGCCTTCGTACAGCAGGCCGTCATGAATCGTCAGCCCCTGGGTAAACGCGTTGGGGTCATGCGGATAACTGGCCAGCACTTCGGCGCGGTGGACCGGCACCTGCGCCTGCGCCAGGGTGCAGGCAAACAGCCACAGGCCGACAAGCACATGCCGTCCGCCCACCCCCGCAAGCCGATGCCGTATCCCCAGTTCCAGAAACGAAAAACGCCGCATATCAGCCCGCAATGGCAATGAACAGCGCCACGCCGCTGCCCACGAGCAGCAGGATGCTGGGGACGATGGTCAGCAGGAAACCGATGCGGCGGGTTTCGGGATCACGCACATAGTTGCGCGCGTACAGGGCTCGCCCGAGCAGCCAGGGCACGCCGAGCGCCGCGGCCAGTTCGCCGCCGGACCAGCCGAGGCGTTCGAACAAGGTAAAAAATATCCACAATGCCGGGACGAAAACCACGAGTTGTTCCAGGGTGTTCATCTGCACGCGGTAGTAGCGTTCGAATACGGGGTGGCCGGCGACCGCCGGGGCCGGGAGATTGTACTTGCGCCGGGCCACGCCGGTCAGGGCGCCGAAATAAAGGTACTGGGCCAGCGCCAGCACGAGCACGAGGATCACGAGTTCCATGGCAGAAGTCCTTGAGTGGTCGAACATGAACGGTTGTCGCGAAGGTCCTCAGACCCGCCGCGCGGCTTTGAGCCTTGGCCGAGTATAAGCAAGTGAGGCCGGGGCGGCTACGGGTGTGAAAATTGGGGAAATACAACGGAGACGGGGCAGACCAGCGCGAAAGGAAGCATTCCTCCGCGGCCAATCCGCCCCGTTCTTTCCAAGCGACGACTGTTACTTGAGCAGGCTGCCCAGCGTAAAGCCGATCAGTTCAGCCAACTGCTTCGGTGCGCGGCCGCTGCGTGCCGCCACCTTGGCGGAGGTGTACAGCGCCATGACGAGGTCCGCGGCTTTCTCGGCGTTGAGACCCTTGGCCAGGGCGCGGCTCTTTTCCAGCTCGCGGGTACGTACCAGCACCGCCTTGCGCAACGTGTTGAGCGAGTCGCGCAGCAGTTTCTGGATTTCCGGGTTCCACACGATGCTTTCGCACACGGAGTTCACCAGAAGACAGCCAAGCGTGCGCTGGCGCGGCGGCAGAGCCACGACGGTGGCGTCCACGAAGTTTGCCAGGGCCTTGTCGGCCTTGAGTTCCTTGTTGCCCAGGGTGGCATCGACGATGCCCTTGAGCTGGTCGTTGTAGCGTTCCACGCAGGATCGGAAGAAAGCATCCTTATCGCCAAAGGAATTGTAGAGGGTGCCGCGATTGATGCCGGTGGCATCGAGCAGCTTCTGGATGGAACTTGCCTCGAAGCCCTCTCTCCAGAATTGTTCCATAGCGTTTTCGAGAACGACGTCATGTTCAAATTCGACTGGTCTGGCCATAACTGTACTGCTACCTCTTTGGCGTTAGGAATGGGATGGTTTGCGGACATTTTCCGCCGACGCTCTTGGCTTTCGACGGCGGCGTGATTTTAGACCAAACGTGCGCAATAACCAATCCGGCAGCGTAAATTCGGCGTCAATAGGCCATTTTGGGATAGCCATGCAAAAACGCCTTGACAATCCACGGACCAGACAATCAAAAACCGACTGTCAATAAAAGGGTTCGCGTCAGGCCTATAGCTGCAGCAGCGCCACCACCAGGCCGATCAAGCCGCCGATCACCCCGCCCCAGACCACCAGCCAGCCAAGGTGCTTGCGGATCATCTTCTGCACGATGTCCTTGACCAGCTCCGGCGTCAGCTCGCGCAGGCGGCTGTCCACGATGTGCTCCACCCGTTCCAGGATGGCGGCGGCCTGGTCCGGGCCGAACAGTGCCCGCAGCTCGGGGCCTTCGGCCGTCTGGCGCAAAAAGGCCTGCATGCGCGCAATGAACGGCGCGCGCAGCGGCTGCAGCGCCCGTTCGCCGCCCACCAGCGCCAGCATGCCGCCGAAGGAAGACTGGCGGATCACCTCCACCAGCCCTTCGAAGGCGCGGTCGAAATCGACCTGCTCCAGCAGCGTATCCACCACCGCCTCGATGCGCGCCTCGCTGTTCTGCTCGCCCAGGAAGCGGCGCAGGTTGTCTTCGTTGAAGAACTGCTCCATCACCAGTTGGCGGATGCCGGCGCGGAATTCCTCGAAACGCGACGGAATCACGCCCGAGCCGTAAAAGTACGGCACTTTTTCGAACAGCATGTACAGCGCCAGCCAGTTGGTGGCGGCATTGCACAGGGCGTAAAGCCCCGTATTGAGCACCACCGCGCCGACGGTGCCGGGTAGCGCCAGGCCGGCCGCACACAAGGTGGCGGCCACGGCATTGGTCAACAAACTCTTATTCGGCGTCATTGCCTGCTGCTTCCTCGTCTGACTGCGCGGATCCCACGCTGCTTTGTTCATCTTCCGGCGTGGGCGCTTCGAACCCGGCCTCCACGTTGTTCCAGGGACCGTCGAGGCGGTACACCAGGGTGGTGAATTCATCCAGCTGCGCGGCGAAGATCTTGCTGGCCACGTAGGTGCTCACGGCAATCGGCCAGGCGCCGAGCAGGCCGGCCAGCATGGAAATGTTCTGGCTCAGCGGGATGCGCACCAGCATGTCGGCGGCGATGGTTTCCTGCGGCAGGTTGATTTCGCCGTCGATGCGCAGACGGCTGGAGGGACCGTCGATGATCAGCGAATCGTTGGTGGCGATTACGCCCTGATCGAATTCCAGCTCGCCGGTGATCAGGTCGTAGGCGAAGCCTCGGCGAAACAGATCGGAAAAATCCAGCTGCAGACGCCGCACCAGGGCATCGAAATTGAAGGCGCCGAGCAGGCGGCTGGAACCGGAATCGATGTCGACGAAGCGGCCATGTTCGATGCGCATGCTCACGTGTCCGCTGGAATACTTGGGACTGAAGGCGAGCGGCGATCCGGGCCAGTCGAGCTGGTTGGCAAAGCGCGCGCTGCCGCTTTCCACGAAGGCATCGTGGCCCCAGTCCGGTAACACTTTCGCCAGGTCGGTGGCGGTAAAAAGGCCGTCGAAGCGGCTGTGGTGCATGCCGTCGCGATAGTTCCACACGATGCTGGCGCCCGCGGCGGCATCGCTGCCGTCGAGCGCGGCGATGGCGGCGTTTGGCGCCTGCATGCGGAACGCATCGATACGCGCACCGGTGGGGTTGGGACGCAACGCAAAGCTGAACGAGCCGAGATTGCTGGCGCCGATGCTCAGTTCCCGGGTGCGAAAATCGAACGCGGGCAGCTGAGTGGGATCGACGCGCTCCAGCAAGTCCACTTTTTCCGCGGCGCGGGCTTCCTCCGGCGTGCGCTCGGGGCGCGGCGGAAAGCGCAGGTAATCGAGGTCCACCTGCCAGGGCTGACCGGTATCGGAAGGCAGCAGCAGGGTGCCGCCCAGGAGCGCGTTGCCGGCCTGGATACGCCAGCCGCCATCCTGCGGCTGCACCTGCAGGTTGATCGCCGTCAGGGCCTGCCCGCGTACCGTGAATTCACCCACGTCGACATCCACCAGGCGCAGGCTTTCGTTCAGCGGGCGTCCATCGCCGCCGTCGGCGGTCAAGGCGCTGACTACGTCGCTCCAGGCGTCGTAGTCGAAGGCCGCCAGCTCGCCGCTCACCAGCAGGCCATCGGTATCGGGATTCACCTGGCGCACATTGAAGTTGCCGTTGCGCGTGCCGAAGTACGCCTGGCCGCGCCTGATACCGCGCGCATCGAGCACCAGTTCGCCCGAGGCCAGATCGTCGTAACGCAGATTCAGGCGGTCGGCGCGGCGGCCTTCGCTGAACGTATATTCCAGTTCCAGCGGCGCGCGCTGATCTTCCGTCTTGGCGAACGGCGCCGGCAGCTCGCTTTGCACGCCCACCAGGTCGGACGTCAGTTGCAACCGCACCGTGCTGCCATCGGCGCGGCTCGCGCCGGGAAAGGTCAGGCGCAGGTCGGCG
>DATMFX010000382.1:0-6504 GCA_035555995.1 Hyphomicrobiales bacterium
GGCGGTAGGCTGCTGACTGTTCATGATTGCTCCGGGGCGAGGAGTGGGCAGAAGCCGCCAGCCTAGCCAAGCCGGTGGGCAAATGGCAATATCGGCGGCGCCCACAACAAAACAATAGGGTCGCCGGCTAGCCCGGCCCCGTCTTGCCTACCCAAGGCCAGGAGCAATCATGCGTCTGCGCACCACGCTCGCGTTCATCACCGCAGTTGCCACCATTTCCCTGTCTACCACCACACAAGCGCAGCCACCCGCCCGTCCGGCGCCGCAGCCGCCGCTTCCGCTGCTATTCAAGGAAGCCTGGACCCAAACGCCCGAAGCGGTGCCCCTGGCCCAGAACGTGGTCAGTAATTCCGAACTGTTATTGACCGTGTACGGTGAAGCGCCCGAAGTGAACAGCGAAGGCGGTATCGCGCACGTGTGGACCGGTTTGTGTTCCCCCTCCTGTGCGGTAACGCTGAAACTCAAGGACAGCTACGCCGACCTCAGCGGCAAATCGCACATTACCTGGTATTCCAAAACTTCCGGGTTCCACGCCATTCGCCCCGTGGTGAAACTTGCCAATGGCACATTGCTGGCCGGCGATTTTGCCGATGCCTACACCTACGATTACCGCACCGTCGACTTTCACCTGGCCGAAGTGCAGTGGCTGGTGCTGGACGCCGCCACGCTCACCACCAAGGGCTCGTTGCTGTCCGACGTGGATCTGAGCCGCGTCGACGAAGTGGGTTTCGTCGACCTGACGCCCGGCAGCGGCCATGGCTTCGGCGGCTTTGCCAACGTGGGCTGGATCGAGGTGTACGGCAAGGCGGTGGCACGCAACGGGCAGTAATCTGAGTTTCGTGTTGTAAGAATTTCACGCGCCACAGCAATAGTTGCCCTGCCGCATCCGCCGCCAACGCAATCGCCCCTGATTGCGCTGTGTTTTCGCATGGCACACCCATTGCACGCTTCCAGGGAGGGCCCAATGGGCCGACTGAACAGGGAGCATGCCATGCAACACGTTGAAGTTACTTTCGGTGAATTCGAAGTCATCGCGGGCAATGGCCAGTCGCAGGCGGCGGTCATGGTCCTGCCGCCGGGCGAATCGGAAGGCGGCGATCGCAATCGCCACAAAGGGGCCGACCAATGGCTGTACGTCGTTGCCGGCGAAGGGCGGGCGATCGTCGAGGACAAGGTATATCCCCTGGCACCGAATACACTGCTGCTCATCGAACACGGCGAAACGCATGAAATCCACAGCGACGGCAACGAGCCACTGAAGACTCTGAATTTCTACGTACCGCCAGCCTACACGGGGGGCGAAGAAACCTTGCCGGCGGGTAGAAGCTAGCCGCCGCGCCAGGGCCGGCGGCAGGATTATGACGGGAGGGGCAGCCCCACACATGAAATTCCTCGATCTCGCCGACGCTTCCTCCGCACTGGTCGCCACCCGCAGCCGCACGGCGAAGATCCAGCTGCTCGCCGATTTCCTGCGCGCGCTTGCGCCTGACGAGCGCGCTGTCGGCACCGCCTGGCTTTCCGGCGTTCTGCTCGACGGGCGCCTGGGGTTGGGGCCTGCCGCCGTTCAGGCGCTGCGCGGCATCGCCCCCGCACAAGCGCCCACCCTTACCCTTTCCGGCGTGCGGCAGCGGCTGAACAGCCTCCAGACGCTCACAGGCAAGGGCAGTACGCGCGAGCGCCAGGGTGTTCTCACTGAGCTGTTCGAACTGGCGACCATTCAGGAACAGGCATTCCTGAGGCGGCTATTGATAGGCGAATTGCGCCAGGGCGCGCTTGAAGGGCTCATGACCGAGGCAATCGCGATGGCCGCGGCAGTGCCGGTGACGGAGGTTCGCCGCGCCATCATGCTGGCCGGCGAGGTGGCACCGGTGGCCGATGCGGCGCTCAGTGCCGGCCGGCAAGGCCTGGCACGTTTCAGGCTCGATCTCTTCAAGCCGGTAAGCCCCATGCTCGCCAGCCCCACCGAGGATGTCGACAGCGCGCTTTCTGCACTGGGCACGGCCATCTTCGAGTACAAGCTGGATGGCGCCCGCGTGCAGATCCACAAGCAGGGGGACGACATAAAAATCTATTCCAGAACCGGCCGTGAGGTAACCTTCAGCCTTCCGGAAATTGTCCTGGAAGTGGCGGCACTGCCCGCCGCCGCCCTCATCCTCGACGGCGAGGTACTGGCGCTGGGACCCGACGGCACGCCACGGGCCTTCCAGGACAGCATGCGGCGCTTCGGCCGCAGGCTCGACGTCGACAACATGCAAAGCCAGATACCCATGTCGCTATTTTGCTTCGATTGTCTGCACGTCGACGGCGACGACCTCATCGACAGGCCCGCCGCCGAACGGCACAGGATTCTGCAAGCCCTGCTCCCTCCACACCTCGTGGTGCCGCGCCTGGTAACCGATGAACAAACCGCGGCCGATGACTTTCTGCGCGCCGCCCTTGCCGCCGGGCACGAGGGCCTGATGGCAAAATCCCTGGAATCGCCCTATGAAGCCGGTAGCCGGGGCGCCTCATGGCTCAAGATCAAGGTGGCGCATTCCGTCGACCTGGTGGTGCTGGCCGCGGAATGGGGCAGCGGCCGGCGCAAGGGCTGGTTGAGCAATCTGCACCTGGGCGCCCGCGCCGAAAACGGATTCGTGATGCTGGGCAAGACCTTCAAGGGCCTCACGGATGAACTGCTCGCATGGCAAACCGAAAAACTGCTGGCGCTGGCCACCTCCGATCCTCGGGCATACGTCGTGGAGGTAAGGCCGGAACTGGTGGTGGAAATCGCCTTCAACGAGTTGCAGACAAGCAGCCGCTACCCCGGCGGCGTGGCCCTGCGGTTCGCGCGCGTCATCCGTTACCGCGAGGACAAGACCGCCGCCGACGCGGACACGCTCGACATGGTGCGGGCCGTCGCGGCGAAGCAATAACCGGTCCGTTCAGGGTCGTACCGGCACGCCAAGCCAATCGGCGAGCCTTGGCAGCCGCGGAAGCACGAGCCGCTCCAGGAGAACGACAAGCACGAGCGAAGCCGCCAGCAGGGGAAGCAGCAGCGCGCATACCAGCAAAATGGCCACCACGATCCTTGCCGGCGATTCGCCCTCCACGCGCGGCGCGCCTAGGCTCTTTTCCGGCTTGCGGCGGCGCCAAAGCATGAAACCGCTCGTGGCCAGCGTCACGAGGCCCAGGGCCGTCAACACACCGATGAGCTGGTTCATCCAGCCGAAAAGCTGCCCCTGGTGCCAGGCGATGCCATAACCGACGATGCGATCGATGACATGCCCATCCTGGAAGCGTTCGCGCGACAGTTCCTGCCCGGCCCCGGCATCGAAACGGATCAACTGCTGCAGCGGCGTATTCAGCGCATCCGAGCGGAGGGTCCAGACCCACTCGCCAGGCTGGTCGAAACGCCCGGGGCCGCCGGGCACCGTCACGATCGCGGGAAATGCCAGCCGCTCCGCACGCGCTTTCGCCACCATGACGTCGAGGCCGTCGAGCGAGTACGAACCAGCATCGGTCGAATGATTCATCATGCCGCCATGGTGTTCCGGCGTGGGGATTACGGCCTGCGCCGGCTGGCCGCCGATGTCCCAGGCGGGGCCGCCCTTCACCCACCCCATCTCCGTGCGCAAACTCTGAAAGGCGCCGCCCCAGACGCCAGTCCACGGCAATCCGGTCAGCAGCAGTACCAGGGCAAGTCCTGAAATCCAGAAACCGGTCACGGCATGAAGGTCCCGCCAGAAAACGCGCGTTCCGCTTTGCCGGCGTGGCCAAAGCACGCCGGCAAGGCCGCGGCCCCGGGGCCACCACAGGTAAAGGCCCGAGACGAGCAGTACGATGGCCCAGCTTGCCGCCAGCTCCACCAGCCGGTTACCGGCCACTCCACCGACCAGCAGCTCGCTGTGCAGGCGCTTGACGACGGCCATGGTCCGTTCCTCCGGCACCAGGCTGGCAAGCACCCTGCCCTGCGGCGCCACGAAGACTTCGCGCAGCCCCTGCCCTTGCGGCAATGCCAGGCGCACCATGGCGGCATCGCCTGCGTGTTCCGGCAGGCGGTAATCCAAGAGAACCGCCCCCGCATGCGCATCGAGCGCGGCCTGTGCTTGTTGCCGGGGAGTGACGGGCGCCGCCACCGGCAGATCGTGGAAGGCGCGTTCCTCCCAATGGTCGATCTGCGGCTTGAAAAGATAAAGGGCGCCCGAAACCGAAAGCGTGATGACGAAAGGCAGCACGAACAATCCGGCATAGAAGTGCCACCGCCAAAGTGTGCGGTACAGCGTCTGCGAGGAAACCGGGCCGGTGGCTGCCATGCGGGTCACCAGTCGAACCGCACGCCGCCGAAGATCGCGCGTCCGGTGCCGGGATTGAAAAGCTCCGAAGCCGCATTGGCGGTGCCCGCGACGGCGACGGTCGCAATATAGGTCCGGTCGGTCAGGTTGCGGCCTTCCAGGTAGACCGACCAGCCATCTCCCGCGTCAAAACCGGCGCGGAAATTCAGCAGGGCATAAGGCGCCACCTGCAGGCTGTTGGCATTGTCGGCAAAGTAATGGCCCGGCGCCCACTCGACGTTGGGGCCCGCGTGAAAACCGCTGGGATGCCGGTAGAGCAGTTCGGCGCGCAGGTAATGTCTTGGCACGCCGGGCAGGCGATTGTCGCCATAGGTGGCATCGCCATCGAAGAAGAAATCGTTGTAGGTATAGGCGAGATTCACCGACATCGCGTCATCCCGAGCGAAGAGCGACGCCGGCATGGAAAAGCCGAGGCCAAGTTCCACGCCCTGGTGTACCGTATGGCCGGCGTTGATGATGCTGCAGGGGCTCCAGGGCGCCGTCGTCAGGCACTGCAGCTCACCGCTGAGCTCGGTGCGGTAGAGGGAAAGATCCCAGCCGATGCTGCCGCCCTGCCCGCGCGTGCCGATTTCATAGGTGGTGGCACGCTGCGCGTCGAGGTTTGCATTGGCCGGCGTGGCAAAGCTGTTGGCATCGTAGGTGGGAATTTCCGCACTGCGGGAAATATTGGCAAACAGCTGCCAGGTCGGCCCGGCATCCCAAAGCAGGCCGATGCGCGGGCTCCACAGATCGTAGTTTTTGCGGCCCGATTGATTGCCGTTCTCGAGGAAGCGGTCGCGGCGCTCGCGGCTCGCGTCGAGATACTGTACTCCGCCAATCAGCGCCAGTTCGGGTTGCACGAAGAGCGAGTTTTCCACATAAAAGGAAACGTTCCCTGATTCATCGACCATGGATGCCGCGAGGGCGCCCTTCACGGCGCCGGGCAGATTGATGAACTGTTCTGTATCGATCGTGCCGTTATGGAGGTTGGCACCGGCGACCAGGCGGTTGCGCAACCCGGCCAGCAAACGCTCGTCCACCATGCGCACGAAGCCACCGTAATCGTCCACGGTATAGTCGAGGTATTGATAGATCGGATGGTCGACGCCCCTGTAGTTGTAGAAAGCGCCAACCTCGAACATGGTCCGGTCGAGCCGGAACGTGGTCCGGTTGGCAATGCGAATGGAGTCGACGTTGCGTTGCTGATCCTGCTCGACCCAGACGGGATTGGCCAGGCGCGGCGAATGCAGCGCCTGCGCCAGGGTCACCTCGCCGGGAATGCGCTGCTGCGTCGTGGCGGCGCTGGCATAAAACCGCGTTTCCCGGACCGGGGACAGCCGATACCCCACATTGAGGTTGCCACGCACCGCGGTGCCTTCGCTGTGCTCGCGATAGCCGTCGATGCGTTGGGCGGACACGGTGGCGAAATAATCGAGCGCATTCGATACGCCGCCGGTGCTGGCCTGGCCCTTCCCATAGCCAAAGGAGCCGGTATCGATCCGCCCCTCGAATGGCGCGGCATCGTACCCGCTGGGCGTGACCAGGTTAATCGCGCCGCCAAGGGCGTTGCTGCCATAGCGCAGCGCGTTGGCGCCCTTGTAGACCTCGACGTAGCGATAGGCGCTGGGATCGATCTCGAAGAAATCCACGAGGCCATCCGAGGTATTCAGTGGGATGCCGTCCAGGTACAGCGAAACGCCGCGGGCGCCGTAGGCACGTGACAAGCCGGAACCGCGCACCGAGACGCGCGCATCGTCGCCCATGCGGCGCTGGGTGATGACGCCGGGAACATAGTCGAGTATGTCCTTGATGTGCTGCACCGGCGTATTCTTGAAAACGCTGTCGGGAACGATTGCCACCGCGCCCGGCACGCGCTCGATCTCGGCCAGCGCGCGATCGGGCGAGCCGATCACGATGAGTTCCTCGACGTCGCTACCGGTTTGCTGGGCATGGGCCTGCGTCACGCCGGCAATGGCCAGGGACAGGAACGATATCACTGCCAGGAATGCCAGAGGCTGTTGCCTGATCATGCACCGCATGGCGCGCTTGCGGAATTTACTGCCTGATGACGGCGCCATACCTGTTACCTCCCAGCCCGTTTCAGGAAACATGGTAACTGAAGCCCGGCGCTCCGCAGATGCGGCACATTGTCGCAGGTCCGATGGCGCAGGCCGGCAAAAACCGCTAGGCTTTG
>DATMFX010000383.1:0-16250 GCA_035555995.1 Hyphomicrobiales bacterium
TCCATCGGCCCGGTGGCCCTGCCCTGCCCGGTGATCGTGGACCGCGATGCCGCGCAACTGGCCGATTTCGCCTGCGGCGCCAATGAGGACGGCTACCACTTGACCGGCGTCAACTGGGAACGCGACTGTACGCCTGGCCGCGTCACAGATCTGCGCAACGTGGTCGACGGCGACCCCAGCCCGGACGGCAACGGAACGCTCAGTCTCAAGCGCGGCATCGAAGTGGGCCACATCTTCCAGCTCGGCAACAAGTACAGCAAGGCCATGAACGTCAGCGTGCTGGACGAAAACGGCCGCGCCTGCGTGGTGGAAATGGGCTGCTACGGCATCGGCGTGAGCCGCATCGTGGCGGCCTGCATCGAGCAGCGCCACGACGACAGGGGCATCGTCTGGCCGGACCAGCTGGCACCGTTCCAGGTGGCGCTGATTCCGCTCAACGCCCACAAGAACCCGCGCGTGCTGGAAGTTACCGAAGCGCTCTACGCCGCGCTGCGCGCCGCCGGCATCGAGGTGCTGCTGGACGACCGCGACAAGAAAACCAGCCCCGGCGTGAAATTTGCCGACATGGAACTGATCGGCATTCCGCACCGGCTGGTGGTGTCCGATCGCGGCCTCGAACAGGAAGAAGTGGAATACAAGCACCGCGCCGCGGCCGACACCGAACAGCTGTCGCTGGCCGCAGTGGTCGACACGCTCAAACAGCGGATCGGCTGACGCTCCGCTCGCCGTGCGCTCCGGCGTGCGGCGGGCTTTGTGCTTGCTGCGCTGACGGTGTTGCCGGCGCAGCACGCGGCGGCCACCACTCGGGATCGCGGAACCAGGTGGTGAAGCAGGCATCGAATTCCTCCCGCGCCACGGCATCCAGCCTGGCGAAGCTGCTTCTGAGCCGTTCCAGATCCGGCAGATGCTGGCGCAGCACCACCGGCACCGGACGCGCCAGCGCCATCTCGTCGGGCGGCGGCCAGGGCGTGTGCCCAAGTACGTCCCACAGCGAAATGCCGCTTAGATCACGCACCAACAGGTATTCATCCTCGTTCACCGCCCTCACCAGTTGCTGTTGCCCAAGCGCGGCCAGCAGTTGCTTGGCCGATATCTGCCGCAGCGGCCAGCCTTCGTCCATCAGTTCCTGCACGCGCAGCGGCTGGCCCAGTTGCTGCTTTTCCCAGAAACGGTGCAGCAGCGCCAACAGCAGCAGCGAGGGATGCGTGTCCGCCATGCTGTGGTTGGCGGCGAACAGCGGAATGCAGTGCACCAGATTGGCGCCCACCAGAATCACCACCCAGCAGATATAGATCCAGATCAGGAAAATGGGAATCGCCGCGAACGTGCCGTAGACCAGGGCATAGCTGGCGGTGGCGATGAACTGGGTGAACACCGCTTTCACCACGATGAACGACAAAGCCACCACGAGTCCCCCGACGAAGCCGTGCCGCACCTTGACGCCGCAGTTCGGCACCGCCACGTACAGCAGCGTGAAGGCGCCGGTGGTCAGCACCAGAGGAAACAGGCTCAGCAGGAGGCGCCGCGCGCCAAGCAGCTCCGATACCTCGTTGAACCGTTCGAACAGTGTCAGCGAGGTGACGTAGGAGCTGATCGCAAAACCCAGACCAAGCAGCAGCGGCCCCAGGCTGAGCACGCTCCAGTACAGCAGAAAGCTCGACAGTCCCTTGCGCGATTCCTCCACGCCCCAGATCAGGTTGAAGTTGCGCTCGACGTTCACCAGCATCAGGTACGAGGTGACGAACAGCATCAGCGCGCCCACCCAGGTGAGATTCCTGGCTTGCGTCGCGAAAGTCGCCAGGTAGCCTTCGAGCTCCAGGCTGGAGCTGGGCAGCAACCGGTTGAAGATCAGGGTCTGCACCTGATCCCCGAACACGCGGAACGAGGGGAAGGCGGACAGGATGGTGAACACCAGCGTGATCAGCGGCACCACCGCGAACAAGCTGGTGTAGGTGAGCGACTTGGCATTTTCCATGCCCTTGTGCTTGTTGAAGCTGCTCAGGAGGAACAGCAGGAAGCGCCATACCGTGGCCGGGCGCTGCCATGACAGGCGGTGGATGAAGCTGCGCTGTTTCGGCGCTTCCCGTTGGACCAGGCCTGTCTGCGGCTGCGAGGGTTGCGCGCGCTCCCCCTCGCCCTTCCCATTACCGTGGCGGCTGACTACCATTGACCGACTCTCATACGATGCCTGCCTTATGACACAACAAATCACCCTGTATCACAATCCGCGCTGCAGCAAATCGCGGCAAACCCTGGCTTTGCTCGAAGCGCACGACGTAAAACCCACGATCCGCCTCTACCTGGAACAGCCGCCCAGCGCCGCGGAGCTGCGCGAAGTGCTGCGCCTGCTGGACATGCCCGCGCGCGCCCTGCTGCGCCGTGGCGAAAGCGTGTACCAGGAACTTGGCCTCGATAATCCCGCGCTCAGCGAAGCGGAACTGATCGAACACATGGTGCGCCACCCCATCCTGATCGAGCGCCCGATCGCGCTCACCGACAGCGAGGCCCGTATCGGCCGCCCGCCGGAAAACGTGCTGGACCTGGTGTCGTGAGCCGTCCCTACGTTCTCGTGCTCTATTACAGCCTGGGCGGCTCCGTGGCGGCCATGGCGCGCGAAATCGCCCATGGCGTGAGCAGTGCCGGCGGCATCGATGCGCGCCTGCGCAGCGTGCCGCCGGTGGCGCCACAAACGCGCCACACTCTGCCGCCGGTGCCCGAATCCGGCGCGGTGTATTGCACGGAAGCGGACCTGGCGGGCTGCAGCGCGCTTGCGCTCGGCAGCCCCACCCGTTTCGGCAACATGGCCGCCGCCATGAAATACTTTCTCGACGGTACCGGCGCCCTGTGGTTCAGCGGCACGCTGGTGGGCAAGCCCGCCGGGGTGTTCACCTCCACCTCCACCCTGCACGGCGGCCAGGAAAGCACGCTGCTGAGCATGATGCTGCCGCTCCTGCACCACGGCATGCTGCTCTGCGGCCTGCCCTACAGCGAAGGCCAGTTGCACACCACCCGCAGCGGCGGCACGCCCTACGGACCGAGCCATTTTGCCGGCGGCGGCGACGCCGAACCGCTCAGCGACGACGAAATCCAGCTGTGCCGGGCACTTGGCGCGCGGCTCGCGCGTCTGGTGCTGCGCCTGTCCGCCGACCAGTGACGCCCCAGGCCTGCAGGCTGCGGCGCTGGTACCGGGCCACCCTGGCCGGCTGCGTTCTATTGTTGCTGTTGGCCACGCTGCCGCTGTGGCTGTTCGATACCGCCAGCATCGGACAATGGCTGATGCATGCGCTGCCGCTGGCATTGTTGCTGCCCGGCCTCGCGCAATGCCGGCGCCGCAGTTTGCAGTGGCTGGGTTTCGTGCTCTTATTCGTCGTAACGCTTGGCGCCGTGCAGATGTTCACGCCCGATCCGCGCCACCGGCTGTTGGGCGCGTTGAACCTGGGCGGCGCCATCGCCGAATTCATCCTCGTGATCATCACCACGCGCCTGGACATCAGGCAGCACCAGGGAGGCGCCCCATGAACGACCGCTCCGCCGCATCGGGATTCTTCGGTGGCCTGCTCAAGGGTTACCGGATATTCCGTGCGATCGTTCTCAACCTGTTGTTCCTGATCCTGCTGTTGCTGCTGCTCACGCCGCTGCTGAGCCCTTCCTCTCTGCCGATTCCCCCCTCCGCCGTGCTCGAACTGGCGCCGGAAGGCATGGTGGTGGAACAGCGCAGCATCGCCGCCGGTCCCGCACAGTTGCTGCAGGGCGCCGGCGACGGCGAGGTGCTGCTGAACGATCTGGTGCAGACGATCGACGCGGCGGCCGGCGACGCGCGCATCCGCGCCATCGTGCTGCGCCCCGACAAGCTCAACGGCGCCTTCAGCCATATGCAGGAAATCGGCCGCGCGCTCACCCGCTTCAAGGCAGCGAACAAACCGCTGTATGCGCTTGCCGGCAACTACAACCAGGCGCAGTACTACCTGGCCAGCCTGGCGGACCAGGTGATGCTCAACCCGATGGGTGCGGTGAACCTGGAAGGCTTCGGTACCTGGCAGCTGTATTTCCAGCAGGCGCTGGAAAAACTCGGCATCGAGGCGCACATCTTTCGCGTGGGCACCTACAAGGCGGCGGTGGAACCGTTCGAGCGCAACGACATGTCGCCGGAAGCCAAAAGCAACTACGGCGAACTGTTCGGGGATCTGTGGGATCTGTACCTGCGCGACATCAACGCCGCCCGCAACCTGCCGCAGAACGCCGTTTCCTCCACCCTGGAAACCCTGGACGAAGCGCTTGCGCTCTACCAGGGCGACAGCGCCGCCCTGGCGCTCGGCACCGGCTTGGTGGATCGCGTGGAAAGCACGGCCGCCAGCACGGCGTTCATCGATGGCGAACTGACCCCAAACAGCGAGCCGCTGCCGCGCGTCGACTATCGGCGCTACCTGCACAGCCTGCCCTCTCCCGTGTTCGCACCGGGCGCCGGCCGCATCGGGCTGATCGTGGCAAGCGGCGAGATCGTCGATGGCGAGGCCATGCCCGGCTTGATCGGCGGCGACACGCTCAGCGCGCTGATACGTTCCGCCCGCGAGGACCGCTCATTGGCCGCCCTGGTGCTGCGCGTGGACAGCCCCGGCGGCAGCGCCTTCGCCTCGGAACTGGTGCGCGGCGAACTGGAAGCCTTCAAGGCCAGCGGCCGCCCGTTGGTGGTATCCATGGGCAGCATGGCCGCATCCGGCGGCTATTGGATCGCCACGCCGGCCGACGAAATCTGGGCCTCGGCCTCCACCATCACCGGCTCCATCGGCATCTTTGGCCTCTTGCCCACGTTCGATGACAGCTTCGCCCGCCTTGGACTGCACGTGGACGGCATCGGCACCACCTCGCTGTCCGGCGCCGGCACGCCCGGGTTGCCGCTGTCGCCCCTGCTCGCGCGCAGCCTGCAGCTGAGCGTGGAAAACGGCTACCAGCGCTTCATTGGTCTCGTGGCGCAGTCGCGCAACATGACGCTGGAAGCCGTGGATCAGGTGGCGCAGGGACAGGTGTGGTCGGGGTTGCACGCG
The DNA here is from genome assembly GCA_035555995.1 of Hyphomicrobiales bacterium. GTDB lineage: Bacteria > Pseudomonadota > Gammaproteobacteria > Pseudomonadales > Pseudohongiellaceae > CAILUG01. Next base: position 5,043 of record DATMFX010000383.1, read on the forward strand.
CGCGAACTGGGTCTGGTGGATCAACTGGGCGATCTCGACCAAGCCCTGGCAAGCGCCGCGCAGCGCGCCGGCGTGGACGATTACGTGGTGGTGCCTTTCGACGTGCCGCTGAGCCCGGTCGAACGCCTGCTGCAGCAACTCCTGACCAACCGCTCGGTGGCACAGGCCCTGACGCACTGGCGCCAGGAACTGGCCTTGCCGGACAACGCCCTGCTGCGCCGCCTGCAGCCGCTGTGGAGCCTGCCCGCCTACCTCAACGATCCCAATGCACTTTATCTGCATTGCCTCGTCTGCGACGCGGCGCGCCTGCAATAAGGCATGCTGCCCGCCGGACATTGGCCTGGATAAGGCAGGCTACCAGCCGAGCGTTTGCTTGATGAAGGGAATGGTCAGCCGCCGCTGCCCGGCAAGCGACGAGGCGTCGAGCCGTTCCAGAACCGCCAGCAGCGCCGCCGGATCACGCTGGTGGCGATTGAGCAGATAATCCACTACGTCGTCCCGCAACTGCATGCCGCGCCGCAGGGCCAGCTGCCGCAGCAAGGCGGCGCGCGTGGCATCGTCCGGCTGATGCAGCTCAAACGCCACGGCCAGTTGCAGGCGCGAGCGCAGATCGGCCAGCGCCAGCGGCATGCCCAGCAAAGGCAGCGAGCTGGAAACACACAGCTTGGTGGCCTGCGCCAGCGCGGCGTTGCACAGTTGGAACAGGCGTTCCTCCCACGCCGGCTCGCCCGCCACCGCATCGAGATCGTCCATCACCAGCAAGGGTTGGCCTGCCAGCCCATCGAGCACCTCCGCGCCGTACTCGCGCAACTGGCGCAGCGGCAGATAGAGCCCCTGCGGCGCGGCGCGGCACAGCGCCTGCAGCAGATGCGTCTTGCCGCTGCCCTCCGCGCCCCACACGAGGCAGAAGGGATCGGTATTCGCGGCAAAACCGCGCAGGTAGGCGAGAGCAGGCTGATTGGCGTCTCCCGGCAGGAACGAGGCAAAGTCGTAATCCTCCCGGAAGCTGAAACTGAAGGGATACTGAAAACCGCCCATCGCCGTTTGTCCGTTCAACGGGCGCCGAGCCACTGGTATTGCACCAGGAAATTCTGGCCTTCGCGCACCGGCTCGCTCTGCTGCTGCAGGCGGCGCTCGATGGCGAGCGTTTCCACCAGCTGCCGCAACTGGCCGCCCGTGCGCACCTCGACGCTGAGCGATTCGCCGTCCACCGCCAGCACCTGCACGCTGCTGATCACGGCCAGTTCGTCCAGGTAGCGCATGATGGCGGCATAGTCGTCCAGGCTGTGCACCCCGCTGACGTTCAGACGCGCGCGGGTGCTGTTGTCGACGCCGGACAGACGCACGGAAAAGGTCGACGCCAGTTCGGTGGCCACCAGATTGACGGCGCCTTCCAGAAACTCGGGCTCGGGTGCTTCCAGGCTTTCGTATTCGAGCGCGCGATCGCGCAGCAGATAAGTGGCCTTGCCAAGCGTTTCGCCGGACAGCGTGCGGAACAGGCGCAGCACCAGGATGCTTTCGGTGTCGTAGCGTTCGGAGGCGGCATGCAGCGCGTCCTGGTCGACGCTCCAGGCCTGGTCCGCGTTCAGGTTCAGGCGATCCTCCAGATCCATCAGCGGCAGCCGCAGCGGCAGCGCCCGCCGCTGGGACTGTTCCCGCAGCACGGTATACAGCGCCTCTTCGTCCTGGGTGGGATCGGCCAGTGCACGCGTGCCGAGTTCATCCTGGGTGACCACCCACAGCAGGGTTTCGGGGCGGCTGGCCGGCCACAACGGCACGCCGGCCTCGTCCAGCATGCGCTGTACCTGGGGCTGGAAGTAATTGATCTGCAGGTAAAGCTGCGGCGCTTCCCCCACAACGCTGCGTGTCTGATAGGCCCAGCCTTCCACCAACGTCTGCGGGTTCTGAATCTGGCGGCGTATCACCGGGTTTTCCAGCGTGTCGGCGCGCCCGGTAAGCTTGAGCAGCACGGTCTCGATACCGCTGACGAAGGCCCGCGTGCGCTCGCGTTCGTCGTCGCGGGAGGCCACCGCCACCTCGCTTTGGTACAATCCCTGCATTTCCGCGGCCTGCGCCACACGGCTCGCGCCGGGCAGCAGCACAAACGCCAGAAGCGTCCAGAACAGGGGCCAAGCCAGGGTGCGGATAGGGATATTCATGGGGCGGCATCATAGCCCATCGCAGGGGGCCGGCGGTACTGTATGGCTTGCCCTGCCTTGTCATTCAGGCGCACTTAAGGCTAATTTGCTATCTTTGCAGCACGTTCATTCGACCTCGCGCAACCCAATGCAGAAGTTTTTAGTCACGCTACTGGCGCTGTGCCTGCCTTTATTGGCCTGGGCGGACCTTCCCGAACCGTTCATGGTCCGCTACAACGCCAGTTATGGCAGCCTGTCGGCGGAGTCCTGGCGCAGCCTCAGCTACGATGCCGACAACAAGCATTACGTCATGCAGGCGCAGACCCGCCTGACCCTACTCGGCGGCAACCTGAGCAGCATCGACGAGCACAGCGAATTCCTGTGGAACGGCACCTCCGCCGTGCCGCTGCACTATCGTTACGAGCAGAAAGGCCTCGGCGCGCGCCGCCGCAGCGCCGATTTCGACTATGCCAACGCCACCTTGAGCTGGTCCACGGACGGCAAGAGCGGTTCGCTGCCGCTGACCGACCCGGTGTACGATGACCTCAACAGCTTCATGGAAATCCGCCGCCAGCTGATGCAGGGCCGCGAGCTGATCGAGTTCGAGGTCATGGACAAGAATGAAGTGAAGCCATACCGCTTTCAGGTGCTCGGCAAGGAAATGCTCGACACCCCGCTCGGCAAATACGAAGCCGTGCATCTGGAACGTCTGCGCGATCCCAAGAGCGAGCGCGTCACCGAATTCTGGCTGGCAAGCGATATGGACTACCTGCTGCTCAAGCTGCGCCAGATCGAGCCGGACGGCCGCCTCATCGAACTGAATGCGCGCGAAATCGAACGCGGCGAACCCTCCAGCAGCTGAGCGCCAGTCGGCAATAGCCGAGCGTGGCAGTTGGGTTTGACGAAAGCGCTGGCTACAATGTGGCCTGTGTTTCCCCATGGCGGCCACGGTCTTGATCCAGCATCCTCCGATCCTCGACGACTTCGTCAGTTCGCTGCCCGGCGACCCCGATACCAGCAATCACCGCCGTCAGGTAGTTTCGGCCTGCTATTCATGGGTCAATCCCACGCGCTTTCCCCGCGCCCGCCTGTTGTGCTGGTCGCAGGAAATGGCCGAGGAACTGCAGCTCAGCCCCGCCACGCTGGGCCAGGAACGCTTCACCGAGGTATTCAGCGGCAACCGTCTGCTCGAAGGCATGCGGCCTTATGCCAGCTGCTACGGCGGCCACCAGTTCGGCCACTGGGCGGGACAGCTCGGCGATGGCCGCGCCATCACCCTTGGCGAAATGCGCGGCCGTTCCGGGCAACTGTTCGAACTGCAGCTCAAGGGTGCCGGCCCCACGCCCTATTCCCGCACCGCGGACGGCCTCGCAGTGCTGCGCTCGTCGATCCGTGAATTCCTGTGCAGCGAAGCCATGCACGCCCTCGGCATTCCCACCACCCGTGCGCTGAGCCTGGTGGAAACCGGCGAGCAGGTGACCCGCGACATGTTCTACGACGGGCACCCGCACGACGAGCCCGGCGCCATCGTCTGCCGCGTGGCGCCCTCCTTCCTGCGCTTCGGCAATTTCGAGATCCACGCCGCACGCAACGAAATCGCCATCCTCGAACAGCTGGCGGATTTCTGCATCGCCCGCCATTTTCCCGACCTCGACCGCGCCGCACCGGACCGCCACCTGCGCTGGTTCGAGCAGGTGTGCCAGCGCACCGCCGTGCTCATCACGGAATGGATGCGCGTGGGCTTCGTGCATGGGGTGATGAACACCGACAACATGTCGATACTCGGCCTAAGCATCGACTACGGCCCCTACGGCTGGCTCGAACCCTACGATCCCAACTGGACGCCGAACACCACCGACGCGCAGGGCCGCCGCTACGCCTTCGGCCGGCAGCCGCAGATGGCGCTGTGGAACCTCGTGCAGCTGGCAAACGCGCTGTATCCGCTGGTGCGGGAAGTGGAGCCGCTGGAGCAGGCGCTGGAAGACTACAAAAGCGCCTACGAAAAACGCTGGCTGGACATGATGCGCCGCAAGCTCGGCCTGCGGCAGGAACAGGCGGACGACGCCGCTCTGATCGACACCCTGTTGCAGCAGCTGCAGCGCAGTGAGGTCGACATGACGCTGTTCTTCCGCCGTCTTGCCGCTCCCTTCGACGAAACGCCGCTCACCACCCTGCCCCAGGCGCTGCGGGATTGCAGCTACCAGATGGAGGCCGGCACCTATGTGGAAACCGGCCTCAAGCAATGGCTGCAGCGCTACCAGGAACGGCTGCGCCAGGAAACCAGCACGGTGGAGGAACGCACGGTGCTGATGCATGCCGTCAATCCGCTCTACGTGCCACGCAACTACCTGGTGCAGATGGCCATCGACGACGCCTACCAGGGGGACCTGCGCAAGCTGCAGGAACTGCACGAGGTCTTCAAGCAGCCCTACACCGAGCAGCCGGGCAAGGAACACCTGGCCGCCATGCGGCCGGAATGGGCGCGCTACAAGGCAGGCTGTTCCATGCTTTCCTGCAGTTCCTAGGCTTGCGCGCAGCGTCCCGCCCTTTCACGCAGCAGTTCCCAGACTCGCGCCAGCACTGAACGAAGCCACGCAACGGCTGTGCTAGAATCGCCGCCTCGCGCACGCGCCCCGGTAGCTCAGTGGATAGAGCGGCCCCCTCCTAAGGGGCAGGTCGTAGGTTCGATTCCTACCCGGGGCACCATTTCTGTTCCAATCCGCGCAATCGCCTTCAACGCGCAAGCGCCCGCTTCAAACGCCGCGCCGCACTCAGCGCGGATTCCTCCGGCACGTTGGTGAAACTCAGCAGCAGGCCCTGCTCGACACGCGCGATTCCCCAGGCCGACAGTGGCGCTGGCGCGAGGCCATGTGCCTTGGCGCGCGCAACGATTTCCTCATCGTTTACGAAGTCCGCGGAACGCACGAGCAGATGCATGCCGCCTTCCGCGAGTTGGATGGCAATACGCCCGTCGAAGACTTGTTCGAGCGCGAATGCGAGGGCGTCGCGGCGCCTGGCGTAAAGGGCACGCATGCGGCGGATGTGGCGGGCGAAATGTCCCTCGGCCATGAAATCCCCGGTAATGGCCTGCGCGAGCAGTTGCCGGTCGCGGTACAGCAGCCGGAACACCTCGTGCAAGCGATCGAGTACGCTCTCCGGCGCCACGACATAGCCCAGCCTGAGTCCTGGAAACAGCACCTTGCTGAAGCTGCCGACGTAGAGGACGCGGTCGCCGCCATCGAGACTCTTCAAGGCCGGTAGCGGCCGGCTGCCGTAGCGGAATTCGCTGTCGTAGTCGTCCTCGATGATGAAGGCATCTGCAGCGGCCGCCCACGCGAGCAGTTCGAGCCGCCGCGGCAGGCTCAAGGCAACGCCTAGCGGCGCCTGGTGAGAGGGAGTCACATAAGCGAATCGCGCATGCGGTGCCGCTGCAATACCGGCCTCCACGTCCATGCCTTCGGCATCGACCGGCAAGGGCACGAGTCTGGCACCGCAAGTCTCGAGCGTCAGGCGCGCGACGAAGTAGCCGGGATCCTCGAACCAGATGGCATCGCCAGCTGTCATGAGTGCACGCGCGATGAGCCCGAGCGCGCCCTGGAAACCCGGTGTCACGATGACGTGATCGGCCGTGCAGGCGACGCCGCGCGATACCGTCACGTACGAGGCAATCGCGTCCCGCAGCGGACCGTACCCCGGCGTGTCCGGCGCCAGCATCGCGTGCAGCGGCAACATGCGTGCGCGGCGCGCGGCCAGCCGTGACCACAGCTTGCGTGGAAATGCGTCGAGTGCCGGCAGGCCCATCTGGAACGGCGCAATGCCCTTGTTGTCGGTTGCCGGCGGACGTCGCCGGCTGCGTTTGCCGCCGGGCTTGCCGAACGCCGTGACGGCGCCGCTCAAGCCGTTCAACCGGGTGGCGACGAAGGTGCCCGCCGCGCCACGGCTTTCGAGATACCCTTCCGAGGCAAGCAGGTTGTAGGCGAGATCCACGGTGCCGCGTGCGGCCGCAAGCTGCGCCACCAGCACGCGCGTCGAGGGCAGCCGGTCGCCCGGGCGCAGCGTGGCATCGGCAATGGCGTCGCGGATGCGATCGTAGAGCTGGCGAAAAAGCGGGGTGCGGCTGCGTCGATCGAGACGGAGAACGGCGGTATCGGCGCTACGGGAGCGACTCATGATGGACTAGTCATAAGACACATTCTTGGCCTAGATGAATGGGACAAGGCTGCTCTAACTTAGCACCGATGAGTCAACTTGCAAACGCTCGAAATCCCGGGCAATCGGGACGAACGCCAAGTGTTCACCGGCACCGATACAAGGAGAAGAAAAAACATGGCCGAACTGAGTTCCACGAGCAAACCGAACGTTCCCCTTGCCGTTGCGGCCGTTCCTCCCTGGGCGCTTGCCCTGCTGGCGGCAGCGCTCTATCCCAGCCTGCTTGCGCTGTTCCCCCTGGCGATGCGGCACGTGTCCGGCGCAGGAAGCCCGGCGCTACAGATAGCATGGAGCGGTGGTGCCATCGCGGCCATGGCCGTTCTTTTCGGCGTGCCCCTGCTTGCCTTGTGGGCACTGCTGAAAACGCCGGCACGGGCCACGCCACGGGCCATTCTGACGCGTCGCATCCTGCACGTGGCCTTTGCGGTGCCACCGCTTTACGGTTTTTCCCGCCTGTGGGCCGGCCGCCTGGGCGTGGTGGAGTGGCATTCCGTGGCCTGGGTGGTGGCGGCGCTCGCGGCCGCCTGGTGCATCATGCGCGCGCGTGATGACAAAACCCTGCCCGCCAGCGCCAACCCCGGCACCCTGCTGCGCAGCCTGCATGGCATCACGGCGGTATGTCTGTTCGTCGGTTTCATTCTTGCCCACGTGTTCAACCACGCCGTGGCGCTGTGGTCGGTGGAGGTGCAGGAATCCTGGATGACGACCTTGCGCCTGTGGTATCGCGCGCCCTGGGTGGAACCCATTCTGCTTGGCGGATTCGGTCTGATGGCTCTTACCGGCATTCCACTAATGCTGCGCAACACCCGTACCGGCGGCAATCTCTGGCGCACACTGCAAAGCGCCGCCGGCGTCTACATCATCGTCTTTCTTTGTTCGCACGTCAGCGCCGTTCTGCTTGCCAGGGGCGATGGACGGGACACCGACTGGGTGTTCGCCACCGGCCAGAACGGCCTGCTTGCCGGCTCGCCCAACCAGATTCCGTACTATGTGCTGTCGATCGCGGCGGTGATGGTTCACGTGGCGCTTGGCGCGCGCATGGCGTTGCTGCGGCGCGGCAGCGAGATTGCCCACGTCGGCAGGGCCTTTTCCGGATTGATGTGGTTTGCGGGCTTGACGACGCTGTGGGTGACCGCCGCGGTGCTTGGCGTGGAGCTGGCGAACTGAGGTTGCAACAGGAGTGAACGGGGTTGAAGGCACCGTGCCTGCGCGAACAGGCACGGCGTTTCGACGCTAGGCGGCGGTGCCTGCCATTGCGTATGCATCGGTCCGATGCGCCCTGTAGGCCATGAAGAAGAACAAGCCCGCCAGGCACAACAACACCAGGTTGACCGGCCAGCCTGCCGGCGTCAGCGCATCGGCGCCAAACCGAAACAGGTAGGCGAGCACCAGCAGCACCAGGGTGATACCGGTGAGCACCTGCAACTGCCGCTTGTAGACGTACTCGTTGCGCACGAACAATCCCCCCGTCATCGCCACGATCATCATGCCCCAGAAAATCGCGGTGGACGGGATATGGAAAATGGCCTGCGTGAAGCTGGCCACCCCCATCGCCAGCGGCATGCCCCATACGATGCCGGGCCAGATCAGGTTGAGTCCGTCGCGGTACTTGCGCTTTTCCAGCCAGATGTTGACGCCGCTGGCGGACACCACCGTGAGCGACAACCCCAGCACCACGTAGAACAGCTTGGTGATGAAGCCGCCGAAATGGCCGAAGTGAATCCGGTACACCGAGTAGAGCGCCTGCAGTGCCGCTTCTCCTTCGGTATAACCCGCCGTGCCCAGGTAATTGCCGCTGGTATCGAAACGGTAATTCTCGGACCAGGCCAGCAGGCCGGGCTGCTGCACGTAGAACTCCATGAAGCGGTTGTCGCTGTCGGCGTCGTGGACGATCAGATAGAGCAGCTTGCCGTCCGGCGATAGTTCCCACACCTTTTCCAGCGCCCGCGCCACGCCATACACCGGCGCCTGGTTTACCAGCGCGGGTTCGGCGGGGAACACCGCCTCGGTGACGAACAGCGGATCGGCGCCATCGATGGAACTGGCGAAAAGCCCGATCATCAACGCCACCAGACCGTAGTAGGCACCCGTTACCGCAATCATCACGTGAAAAGGCGCGCCCCAGACACCCAGCCGGTTGTGCAGGTCCATCTGCCCCAGGCGCCCTGCCCCGCCGCTGCGGAACTTGAAGGCATCCTTCACGATGGACGGGTGCGCCAGAAAACCGCTGATGATCAAGGCGCACAACAGCGCCCCCGTGGCGCTGACGAGAACGAAACCGAGGGTGTCGGGCAGATGCAGCGTCACGTGCAGCCCGGTCCATAACTCGGACACTTCATCGTGCGCCACTTCACCAAGACTGCCGTCCCGATTCACGTAGCGCCCTTGCGTGTCGCTCGCCACCTTCATGCGCGGCAAGGTCGCGTTGGGAAATACCAGGTACATGTGTTCGGTCAGCGTGGTCTCGCTCGAGGACATGTAGCGGTTGAAGCTCGCCTCGGCCACCATCGGATCGATCGCCAGGCTTTCCTCCGCCACCGGCTGTTCCCAGCGTTCGATTTCCTCGTAGAAGATGGTCAGCGTGCCGCTCAGGCAGATGAGATACATCAGGCCGCCCAGGGCCAGGCCAAGCCAGGAATGACTGGTCAAGGAACTTTTGACGAGCTTTTGCGAAAGCAGATTCATGATCAGATGAACAATAACAGGGCAGACACCGCCGCCAACCCCAGGCAGACGAGCGCCGGCCGTGCCAGTTTGTCCTGGGCGCAAATCCAGGCGCTGAGTGCGCCCCAGAGCACAGGATAAAGAAAAATCGCCGCGGTCAGCTTGTGCAGCAAACTCCAGGGCAGCGGCAGCACCAGCGCCACGCTGAGCATCAGGGCCACCACACCGGCCACGGGCACCGACAGCAGGAACAGGCCGCCATGCCTGCCCCAATCCCGCGCCCCCGGCCAATGCATCGCCTGCAATGGGCGGGTCGCAGACTGCCCGGCGGCGCCGGTGGCTTCCACATTCAAGGCCACCGCGGCCCACACCAGGCAGGTAAAGATGATGATGGCGTAGCTTACCCCGAATTCCGCCCCCAGCGCCCGCACCCAGGCGAACGCGGAACCGAACGCCAACAGCCAGCCGGCGGCGGCAGCCCAGGCGTTGCCGGACCGCCGCCAGCTGTAATACACCAGGCCGGAGGCAGTGATCGATATCGCCAGCGCAATCAAACCTGCAAGCACGTTCAGTGCACTCCCGATGCAAGGGCGCCCGTTACCGGGCGGGAATCATGACGTCTCAATACTTCCAGTTGAGCGACAAGGTGTAGGCCAGCGGCGACGCATAATAGGCCTGCTCATACTTCACCGAATTCAGGTATTTCCGGTCCACGATGTTGTCCACGTTCAGGGACAGGCTCAAGGACTCGTTGAAGGCATAGCGGACGTAACCGCCGAACAAGGCGTAGCTGGCCTGGTAGATGCGTCCGTAGGCCGAATCGAAATAGGTGCTGTCCTGCCAGCGGGCCGACAATCCCATATCGAGGTTCCCGCTTGGGTCCCAGGTTGCCAGCATCTTGAAGGTGTCGCGCGGAATGAACGTGCGTGCTTCCCCGCCGTTCGGATCTTCCATCTTCAGGTGGGTGAAGCCGGCCTGAACACGCAGTTCCGGTGTCAGGTTGCCGGCCACTTCCAGTTCGATGCCATCCGCGTCCACGTTGATGCCGCGATAAACGGAGAACGCGAAATCGTCGCTGTAGTCCGTGTCGTCGATGTCATCGCCGTCACTGTAGGTGACGAACTCCTGCAGGTTCTCCTGTTCGGTCCTGAACACGGCAAGCGTCGCCAGCAGATTGCCGTTGAGCTGTTTTTTCAAGCCGAACTCGTAGCTTTTGCCTTCGGCCGAGCCGATCGGCTCCTGATTCTTGTCCAGATAGTACTGGGGCTGGTAGATATCGCTGTAACTGCCGTACAGGTTCAGGCCATCGGCCACTTCCCAGGTAAAGCCGAGATACGGACTGCTGCCCTTTTCATCCGCATCCGTCGACACGTCCCAGCTGACGCCCTTGTTCTGATAATCCACCACGTTCATGCCCACAATCAGGTTGAAACGATCGGTCAGGGACAACAGCAGGGAGCCATACAGCCGGTTCAGCGACATGTCGTCGGTGGTGGCTTCGAAAGGCGCATCCCAGATGGGCCGGGGAACCTCGTTGCCCTGCCAGCCGGGGAATGGCGGCATGACGTCGAAGCCGCTCAGTGCCGCGAAGTCCAGGGTGCTGGCGTCGCGGTCCGCAAGGCTCAGGCCCAGATTGAACTGATGTTCCCGTCCCCAGGCGCTGAAGGTGCTTGCCATGACAGTATCCCACACCAGGGTGTCCTGGGTGCCGTCGTATTTTCCCGGGTAACCGTTCATTCCAAGGCCGGTGGCGGGATCCAGCCCGGTGTTCCAGTAGGCGTAGAAGATTTCGGAGTCTTCCTCGTAGTCGGTCTGGGTCACCATGCTGGTGATCTTGACGTTGTCGGCCACCTGCCAACCGAGCTCGACGAAGAACGATTCGGTCAGCGTGTTCCAGTAGGTCCAATCCATCGAAGTGCTCTCCGACACGTCGAAGTCCATCTGCACGCCATTGGTGTAGATGATGGGATTGGAGCCCCAGGTGGCGCCATCGCTGTCGTTCTTCTGGCGGGTATAGCCCAGCGCCAGGGTGAGGCTGTCGCCGATCTGGCCGTCCACCACCAGCGAACCCACCGTGCGGTTGTTGGCATAGCGGTCCAGCCAGCTCTCGTTGTCCTGGTACACGCCCACGAAACGCATCGCCCAGCGGCCCGAATCCGTCAGCGGCGTGGAGATGTCGGTGACCAGGCGCTGGTTG
>DATMFX010000384.1:0-13385 GCA_035555995.1 Hyphomicrobiales bacterium
GCGAGCGTCCTGATTGCCGGGGGCCATTGGTGTTCTGTGCAGGACTTTCAGTGTCCTGCGCGAGACTTTCGCATCATTGCTCCGGCTTGGCCAGCCGCTTTTGCAGTGCGCGCAGGTAGAGTTCGGGTTCCACCGCCTGCACCCGCGCGCGCAGGGTCTCCAGGGTATCGCCCGGCAATACCGGCACGCGCTGCTGCAGCACGATGGGCCCGGCATCGATTTCGCCGGTCACTTCGTGCACCGTGGCGCCGCTTTCGTGCTCGCCCGCCGCAAGCACCGCCGTGTGCACGTGATCGCCGTACATGCCCTTGCCGCCGTGGCTTGGCAGCAGGGCGGGGTGAATGTTGAGGATACGCCCGGCAAAGCGGCGCAGCAGCATGGGCCCGATCGTTTTCATGTAGCCGGAACACACCACGAGATCGGTGCCGGCCGCTTCGAGCACGGTACAGATCGCCTCATCGGCCGCCTCCGCCCCGCGATGGGTCTTGGCGCTGATGTGGCGTACCGGGATGTCGTGTTCCAGGCACCAGTGGAAAATGGCGGAATCGCGGTTGTTGGTTATCACGATGCCCGGCTGCGCGGTAAGTTCGCCGCGCGCCATGGCAGCGATGAGAAAGCGAGCGGAAGAGCCGCCGTGGGAAGCGAGAAAGCTGATGATCATGAGGGTCGCGTGGTCAGGCCGATGCCGGTGAGGATGAGCGCGGCGCCGCCCAGCATCTGCATGGTGATGGTTTCATGGAGTATCAGGCTGCCCCACAGGAGGGCGAACACCGGCACCAGGTAGGTGACCACCACGGTGCGTGCCACGCCCACCTGCTCGATCAGGTGGAAGAACACCATGTACGCCATGCCGGTACAGACGATGCCGAGGATGGCGGCATAGACCCAGCTGAGCGCGGGCAGCGGCGCGGCGGGCCATTGCGGCAGCGCCAGCGTAAGCAGGAACAGGCCCGCGAACACCTGGCTGCCCGCCGCCACGGTCACCGACGAGATGCCGCGCAGATAGCGGCGCGAAAAGTTGGCGGTAAGCCCGTAGAAAAACGTGGCGCCCACGCCGGCAAGCACGGGCAGCAGCGGCAGGCTGCTGGCGATGGTCTCGCGATCCAGCACCATGACCAGCACGCCGCAAAAGCCGAGAATTATGCCGATCACCGCGCTGCGGCTGAGACCTTCCTTGAGCCACAGCCAGGCCAGCAGCGCGCTGAACAGCGGCGTGAGCGCATTCAGGATGGAGGCGTAGCCGGCCGAGGTGTAGCGGGTGGAAATGGTCAACAGCAACACCGGCAGGGCGGTGCTGATCAAGCCCACCACGGCCAGGACTTTCCAATGCCGCAGGAACTCCGCGCGGCGGCTGCCGATCAGCACCAGCGGCATCAAGGTGAGCGCGGCGATGCTCGAGCGCGCCGCCGCCAGCGGCGCCACGCCGAAATCCGGCACCGCCAGGCGGATGAACAGAAAGCTGCCGCCCCAGAACGAGGCCAGCAGTATCAGCAGGAACAGATGAACGGGTTTCAAAACGAAGCCTTGTGATCAGGGCAGCCAGGAAGCCGGGCGCCGCGGCCATGCATGGAGCGGCATTGTACCTCATGGGGCGTGCTACCATCGCCGCACTATTTTTCATCAAACCATCAAGGAACCGTTATGTCCGAACGTTACGATTCGCCTGCCTCCCTCGCCAGCTACGCCATCGGCCGTCAGGTGGGTGAACAGCTTACGGCGCAGCCCTTTCCCGGCCTGCATCCCGAGGCCCTGCTTGAGGGGCTGGGGCACGTACTGCGCCAGGAACCCTGCCCTTACACGGACGAGGAACTGCACGGCGCGCTCGACGAAATCAACCGCCAGATGCAGCGCATGCAGAAGCAGCGCGCCAACACCATGGCCGCGGCCGGCGAAAAATTCCTGGAGCAGAACGCCGCCCGTGAAGGCGTGGTGGTCACGCCGAGCGGCCTGCAATACGAAGTGCAGCAGCCGGGCAGCGGCCGCACGCCGAGCGCCAGCGATACGGTACGGGTGCACTACCACGGCACGCTGGTGGACGGCACCGTATTCGACAGTTCCGTGGAACGCGGCGAGCCGCTGGAATTCGCGGTGAGCGGCGTGATCAGCGGCTGGACCGAAGCCCTGCAGCTGATGCAGGAAGGCGCGCGTTACAAACTGTTCATTCCTCATCAGCTGGCATACGGCGCCAGCGGCGCCGGCGGCGTGATCGCGCCGTACAGCACGCTGGTTTTCGAAGTGGAGTTGTTGGCGGTTCTGTAACAGAGTTCCATAACAGAGAGTTCCTTGCATGCCTACGTTGTTCGATTCCTTGACGCTGGGGGAACTCACCCTCGGCAACCGTATCGTCATGGCACCGCTCACCCGGGCGCGTGCCGGCGCCAGCCGCGTTCCCAACGACCTGATGGTGGAGTATTACCGCCAACGCGCGAGTGCGGGCCTGATACTGACCGAAGCCACGGTGGTGAGTCCGCAAGGCATCGGTTATGCCGACACGCCCGGCATCTGGTCCACTGAGCAGGTGGCGGGCTGGCAACGGGTCACCCGTGCCGTGCACGAGGCCGGCGGCCGCATTTTCCTGCAGCTTTGGCACGTGGGCCGCGTGTCGCATCCCTCGTTTCTCGACGGCGCACTGCCGGTGGCGCCAAGCGCGCTGGCGCCGGAAGGACACGTGAGCCTGGTGCGCCCGCTGGCGCCCTATCCGGTGCCGCGGGCGCTCGAGCGCGAGGAACTGCCGGGCATCGTGGAGGCGTTCCGCCGTGGCGCTCAGAACGCGCAAGCTGCCGGTTTCGACGGCGTGGAGCTGCATGGCGCCAACGGCTATCTGCTGGATCAGTTCCTGCAGGATTCCACCAACCGGCGCGAGGACGACTACGGCGGCCCCCTCGAAAACCGCGCGCGCTTGTTGCTGGAAGCCACCGACGCGGCGATCTCGGTATGGGGACCAGGTAGGGTGGGCATGCATCTGGCGCCACGCGGCGATGCGCACACCATGGGCGATTCGGATCCGCTGGCCACGTTCGGCTACGTGGCGCAGGAACTGAGCCGGCGCGGCCTGGCGTTCCTGTGCGTGCGCGAATACGAAGCCTCCGACAGCATCGGTGCCGAGCTGCGCAAGCGGTTCAACGGCGTTTACATCGCCAATGAAAAATTCACCCAGGCAAGTGCGGAACGCGCGTTGCAGGACGGCAGGGCCGACGCCGTGGCCTTCGGCAAGCTGATCATCGCCAACCCGGACCTGGTGGAACGCTTCCGCCGTGGCGCGCCGCTCAATGAACCCGATCCGCCGACCTTCTACGGCAGCGGCGCGCACGGTTACACCGACTATCCTTTTTTGGGATGAGCGGTCAGGCTGCGGGGTGCCTGCCTGTCAGGTAGCCCGGCCTGCGTGGAGGCCTCTGGGCTTGAAGGGGCCGCCCGGCGGCGGCCCCGAGGTTTCAAGCGGGTTGCGCGGTATTCTGCTGGAGCGCTTCCCGGCGCGCGCGCACGGCGGCGGCCAGTTCCTGCAGCAGGTCCTCGGTGATATCCCAGCCCATGCAGGCGTCGGTGATGCTCTGGCCGTAGACCAGCGGCGTGCCCGGCACCTGTTTCTGGTTGCCTCCTACCAAATGGCTTTCCAGCATCAGTCCGGCGATGTTGGTGTTGCCCTTGGCCACCTGACCGGCGATGTCGCGGCATACCAGTGCCTGGCGTTCATGATCCTTGCCGGAGTTGGCGTGGCTGCAATCCACGATCAGGCGCGGATGCAGGCCGCTGCTGAGCAACTTGGTGCTGGCGTCGCGGATGCTTTCCGGATCGTAGTTGGGATGCTTGCTGCCGCCGCGCAGGATCACGTGGCAATCCGGATTGCCCGCCGTTTGAAAAATGGCGGAGCGGCCTTCTTTCGTCACTGACAGGAAATTGTGCGAACGCGCGGCGGACGCCACCGCGTCGATGGCGATCTGCACGTTGCCGCCGGTGCCGTTCTTGAAGCCCACCGGGCAGGACAACCCGGAAGCCAGTTCGCGGTGGCACTGCGATTCCGTGGTGCGCGCGCCGATGGCGCCCCAGGACACCAGGTCCGCGATGTACTGCGGGCTGATCAGGTCGAGGAACTCGGTGCCGGCCGGCACGCCGCGGTCGGCCAGCTGCAGCAGCAGGTTGCGCGCCAGCTTCAGCCCATCGTTGATGCGGAAGCTGTCGTCCAGCCCCGGATCGTTGATCAGCCCTTTCCAGCCCACCGTGGTGCGCGGCTTTTCGAAGTACACGCGCATGACGATGCACAGATCCTCTTCCAGCGAGGCAATCAGCGGTTGCAGGCGCGCGGCGTAATCCAGCGCGGCGTTCGGATCGTGGATGGAACAGGGCCCCACGACCACCACCAGGCGATCGTCCTTGCCCTTCATGATCTGCTGGATCGTGTCGCGGGCGGCGAGCACGGTGCGGGTGGCCGCCGCCGTGATGGGGAATTCGTCGAGCAGCTGGCGCGGCGCCAGAAGTTCCTTCGTGGCCGCGATGCGGGTGTCGTCGGTGCTGCCCGGGGGGTGCTGTTGGCTGTTCATGGTGTTCGGTCCTGGCCGCTTGTGGCCGTATTGGCTCAACGTTTGTCGAGACTGATATTCAATGTGTGTTCGTCGATGTCGAAATTCAAATCGCCGCCGCCGGTTTCCAGGCTGTCGCACAGCGTTTCCTGACGGATGTACTCGGCGTGTTCACGGATCGCCTCCGCCAGTTCACCTTCCGCCCGGTAGCGGACGTCGATGCGGTCGGTCACGTTCAGGCCGCTGTCCTTGCGGGTTTTCTGAATGCGGTTGACCACCTCGCGCGCCAGTCCTTCACGCACCAGCGCGGGGTTCAGGCTGCAGTCCAGGTCGATCGAGATGAAACGGTTGGACAGCGCTTCGAGGCCCGGCTTGGCTTCGCGGAACACCAGGATGTCGTCCACGCCGAAGGTTTCGCCGTCCAGCGTGAGCGAGCCCTGTTCCTGCAGCGCGTCGAGTTGCTGCGCGTCCAGCGCTTCGATCAACTGGCGGAAGCGGCCGAAATCCTTGCCCAGACGCTTGCCCAGCACCGGCGCGTTGGGCTTGGCGTAGAGCCGGATGTAGCGCGCTTCGTCGGTGCTGTACTGCAGCGCCTTCACGTTCAACTCGCTCTCGATGTAATCCGCCAGGCGCGCGATTTCGTCCAGCATGGCCTGGTCGCGATGGATGATGGTCAGGCGCGCCAGCGGCGTCTTGGTCTTGATCTTCACCTGGTTGCGCTTCTGCCGGCCCAGCAGAATGATGTTCTGCATACGTGACACCGCCGCTTCCAGCGCGGGACGGATCAGTTCCGGTTGGGGCTGCGGATAGCGGCACAGGTGTACCGACTCCGGCTGCGGCACGTCCTTGGGCGCATAAGGCAGCAGCCGTTGATAGATGTGCTCGGCCAGGAACGGCGCAAACGGCGCCATGGCCAGCGTTACCGTGTGCAGCGTGTGGTACAGCGTGTGGTAGGCCGCCTGCTTGTCGCCGCCCAAGCCTTCGCCCCAGAAACGCGAGCGGTTCAGGCGGATGTACCAGTTGGTCAGCTCCTCGATGAACTCGAACAGCGCCGGCACCACGTTGTACAGGCGATAGCCGGCCATCTCGCGGCCCACGTTGGTCAACAGCGACTGCACGCGGCTGAGCACCCACTGGTCGGTGATGTTGGTGGACGGTGCCGGGTTGGCATCGGCACGCCAGCCGTCGATGTCGGCATAGGTCTGCAGAAACTTGAAGCTGTTGTACCAGGGCAGCAGCGCGCGGCGCACCATGTCCTTCACGCCGCTGTCGGCAAAGCGCTGTTCCTCCGCCTTCACCAGGCCAGAGTTGATCAGGTACAGACGCAATGCGTCGGCGCCGTATTCTTCCATGAGCACGTCGGGCTGGGTGTAGTTCTGCAGCCGCTTGGACATCTTCTTGCCGTCTTCCGCCATGACGATGCCGTTCACGATCACGTTCTTGAACGCCGGTTTATCGAACAGCGCCGTACTCAGCACCAGCAGCGTGTAGAACCAGCCGCGGGTCTGGTCCAGGCCTTCGGCGATGTATTCGGCGGGAAAGCCGGCCTCGAACAACTCGCGGTTCTCGAAGGGGTAGTGCAGCTGCGCATAGGGCATCGAGCCGGATTCGAACCAGCAGTCCAGCACTTCCTCCACGCGGCGGTATTCGCCGTCTTCATCGGGCAGGGTAAAGGTGAGGTCGTCGACGAATTCGCGATGCAGATCGCTCACCCGCACGCCGGTGTAGCCTTCCAACTCGGCAATGGAGCCGATGCACAGCGCTCTGCCGCTTACCTCGTTCACCCAGATTGGCAGCGGCGTGCCCCAGTAGCGGTTGCGCGAAATGCACCAGTCGATGGCGCCGAGCAGCCAGTTGCCCATGCGCCCGCTCTTGATGTGCTCGGGCACCCAGTTGATCTGCTGGTTGCTGGCCGCCAACCGATCGCGCAGCGTTTCCACCCGCACGTACCACGAGGGGATGGTGCGGTAGATGATCGGCGTGTCCGAACGCGGGCAAAAGGGATAGGCGTGCACGATGGTTTCCTGCACCAACAGCGAACCTTCCTCCTTGAGGCGGCGGATGATGAGCTTGTCGGCATCCTTCACGTAGACGCCCTGGTAATCGGGCACTTCCGCGGTGAATTTGCCTTCGAAGTCGATCGGGCAGGGCGCGGCTTTGACGCCATGCGCGCGCATCACGCGATAGTCGTCCTCGCCGAACGCGGGCGCCTGATGCACCACGCCGGTACCGCTGTCGGTGGTCACGTAGTCGTCGGCCATCACGCGGAAGGCGCCCTCAATCTGCAATTCCTGGAAGTAGGGGAACAGCGGCTCGTAGGGTTTGTTTACCAGCGCGCTGCCGGGCAGGGTGTCGAGCACTTCCAGCTTACGCTGCTTGCCGAGCGCTTCCAGGCGCGCGGTGGCCAGGTAGAACACCTTGTTGCTGTCGAGATCGCGCACCTTGCTGTAGTCGATGCCGGCGTTCACGCACAGGCCCAGGTTGGAGGGCAGGGTCCACGGCGTGGTGGTCCAGGCCGCCAGGTAGGCGTCTTCGTCCTTCAGCTTGAACAGCACGGTAACGGCGGGATCCTGCACGTCCTGGTAGTTGGAGCCGGCCTCGAAATTGGACAGCACGGTGCCGAGCGCGGTGGAGAACGGCACCACCTTCACGCCTTGGTAGATCAGCCCCTGTTTCCACAGGCGCTGCAGCACCCACCACACGGACTCCATGAAGGACGGATCCATGGTCTTGTAGTCGTTCTCGAAATCCACCCAGCGGCCGATGCGGGTGATGGTCTTTTCCCACTCGGCGGTATAGCGCTGCACGATGCCGCGGCACTCCATGTTGTAGCCTTTGATGCCCAGCTTCTCCACCGCCTGCTGCGAACTCATGCCGAGGCTCTTGTCGATTTCGTGCTCGATCGGCAGGCCGTGGCAGTCCCAGCCGAAACGGCGTTGCACGTAGCGGCCCTGCATGGTGTAGTAGCGCGG
The DNA here is from genome assembly GCA_035555995.1 of Hyphomicrobiales bacterium. Lineage (GTDB taxonomy): Bacteria > Pseudomonadota > Gammaproteobacteria > Pseudomonadales > Pseudohongiellaceae > CAILUG01. The sequence continues at coordinate 7,490 of DATMFX010000384.1, forward strand.
AATGATGTCCTTGAGCGTGGAACCCACCAGATGCCCGTGATGCGGCAGCCCGGTGGCGAACGGCGGGCCGTCGTAGAAGATATAAGGAGGGCAGTTCCGCGTGGCTTGTAGCGAGCGCTCGAACACCTGCTTGTCTTTCCAGAAGCGCAGCACCGCGTGCTCCGCCTCGACGAAGGAAAAACTTTCCTCTTTTTGCTGCTGCTCAGTGATCTCGCTCACGGATGGCTCCCGGTTCATGCAAGGTGCGGATACAAAAAACCCGCCTCAAGGGCGGGTTTTTCAGGTTCGGACTCAGGCCTTCAACCCACCTTGCGGCGTCGAATAATGAAGTAAATGAAGAAGGCGTAATAAGCTTGGCGTTTCATAGACCGAAAAGGATAGTCACTGAGCGGTCAATGTCAAGGGCAAACGTACCCAAGGCCCGGCGCGCACCGGCTGCGGGCCCGGCAAATTACCCTTGTAAGCAAAGGGGTTTTTAGCAATCCAGCCTAGTACCAAAGTATTAGAAAATCTGCCGCGTATTACCCGTTCGACTTATTTTCTTTTTGGCGCTTGATGCTACCATTGGACCCCTTCTCAGCGCTGCGATGCGCGTGGTGCCGAGCTGATGAGCCTACTTAGATACCCCATGGTACGTGGCGGATCTGTATTCACTTTTCGCTGTTGGCCGCCGGCCTCAACGAGCCTCCAATGGAGAGAGAACCGCGCTTGGTGAACTATAAGCAGCTCAACCATAAGATCCTTGTGGTTGATAACGAGCCGTTGGTGGTAGAGGAACTGGTGGAATTCCTGGTGAGCCAGGGCTTCCTGTGCGTGGATGCGGTGGGCGCCCACGATGCACTGATCCAGTTTACCGCCAACCCGGATATCGTCCTGGTGCTGAGCGATTTCCGCATGCCGGAAATGACCGGCATCCAATTGCTCGAGGCGCTGCGTTCCACTGTGGGCAACGAGCGCATTTTCGAAACCATCATCTTCACCGGCGATGCCGACAAGGGCGACGTGATCGACGCGCTGCGCGCCGGCGTGGCCGATTACTTCCAGAAGCCGCTGGATTTGAAGCTGCTGGTGGAAGGCATCACCCGCGTGCTTGCCAAGATCGAACGCCGCCAGGCCGAATCGCGCATCCGCACCTTGAGCCAGAGCCTGAAGATACTCAGCAACTCGCTCAACCAGATCTGCAACGACGGCACCGAAGCGCCGCTGCCCAATGAGGCACGCGCGCCGCTGCTCGATGACCTGACCGAAACGCTGCCCGGCGGCCACGCCGCCATGACGCAACACGAGAAGCTATCGCCGCGCCAGAACGAAGTGGCCCAGCTGATCGGCCGCGGCCTCACCAACTACCAGATCGCCTGCGAACTCGGCATCTCCGAGAACACGGTGAAAATCTACGTGTCGCAAATCCTGCGCATCTACAACCTGCGCAACCGCACCCAACTGGCCCTGTTCCTGGACGGCTCGCGCGGGCAGGCGCACGTGACGCAGCAACGGCGGGTGAAGTAGCCGGTTTGCCGTAGTTCGTTGCGTGGGGCCGAGGCGGCCTTACTTCCTTCCGGTTACCTCTTCAAGGCGCGTGTTTGGCGAGCGTCGCTGCCACGCTTGAGCACGGCACGCGCCAGCATGTCGTCGCTCAGCTCGGGCAGCTCAGGCGTGACCTTGCGCGAAGTATGGCGTGTAGCGATGGCTTTCCCTTTAGCCGTATCCACTTGTTTGTTGAATTCCAGCATGGCGGCACTCACCCTCGCTGCTTCAGTGGCGTCGAGTACGCTTTCGCCACAGGCAGAACAATACTGACCGCTGACTTTGGGGATGTCCGTGGTTTCGCCGTTGTAGGTGTAGGGCAGGTTGCGGGTTCTTTGAACCAGTTTGGGAGAGAGGCAGGCGGGGCATTTCATGGTGTGCTCCCTTGGAGGTGTTGGGCACGAGGCACATGAAGATTAACTTGGTGGGGTTTTTCGGGCAATGAGGTGGGTAACTCAAGTGCTGGGCTGCCATAACACGCTGGCGCTGCTGCGTAACATGGCTTTGAGTTCTTCCTGTGAAGGCGGCAGCGAGATGATGCCGAGGTTGATCGTGGGCATCGGGACGGGGGTGGCTTGCAGGCAAATCTGCAAACGGTCGTCCACGCGTGTGTAATAGTCACCGGAGTCATCGCAATTCGATATTCGATCCGCGATCCATGCATGTGCATCAATGACATTCGCGATCTGCGTTCTGACCCCATTCTCGTCTGTCGCCGCGATTGCCGCGCGAGCGGCTTCCGATGCCATCGTGCTCAGCGCCTGTTTGTCCAACAGTATCACCGCGTAGCAGACGATACCGTAGAACACGGTGAGGAACAGCGGGAACATGATGGCGAACTCGATGGCGGTGGCGCCGGCCTGTCGCGTTTTGGTGGTGCCGTGCTGCTGACGAGAAGGCATGAGTGGCTCTTTCTGCTTGTTCAAATGACGAGCTCGGCGGAACCGGCATTGATATCGATGATGCGAATTTCCATCGGATTGATGTCCATGCCGAGTGCTTCGAGGAGTGGATTAAGTGTGCTATCCAGTGTCGAGGTCAGCACATCTATGATGTTGGCTGCACCAGGAAGCACGCTACCAAGAGTCACGTTGACCTGCTTATTCTCAATAGTGCAAAACAATATAACGGTGCAGCGGCGTACCTTGGTATCAAGGCGGACATAGGTGTTGTTGTTGAGTAAGCCATTCAGCGTGCTGGCGGTATTTGTGATTCCGCCTACTGTTATAAGGTTTTCAGTGGGCCATGTGAGCGTCTTGCCTCCTGCATTGGAGCCAATCGCTAGAGGCGAATGGATTTTCACGTCATTGGAGATGACGCTCAGAAGCGTTTCGTTTCCAAGCAATGCCCCTACGATAGGTAGGCTGGCCAATAAATTCTGGAGAAATGAAAGATCCAATCCAGGCAGCAGGTTTATGGTGATCGTGAGCTGGTTTTCGTCCGGTAGCGAGGACGTCAGCCCGGTGTAGCCGCCAGCTGACACCGCATACGTCGAGTGGCCGGCGGAAGACGGCAATCGTTTGACTGATGAAATTCCTGCTCTGCCATTCACGCCACTCAGCTTTAAATCTACATCCAATTTCAGGAGTGCGCCGAGGTTGAGCTTGAGTTTTGAGTCAAGTGAAATCTGAGCGGTGCGTGCTTCCGTACGCCAGTGCTGGCAGCCCGGCTCAATGGATGCGGGGACAGTGCCACCGAGGCAACCGACCGGGCCGACTTTGATTTGAGGGGGCTGGATTATTCCTAATGACGCCGTGGCGCTGACGAGATTGCCGATGCCAGCGGAAAGGTTGGGTACTTCAATGGCTCTGTCTTGATTGGCGATCAATATGGCAGTGTTCAAGAGCTGGTCCACGGCAATCTTTGTCGCCATAACGGCATGTTCGCTTCCAGACGCGGCAGGTACATAGACATCAAGTATTTCGCCCAAGTTCAACACTTTCTCATTGAGACGCGTACTCAAAACCATTGCTTGCAACACGTCTTTGATTGCTGTGGTCAACACAGCTTCTCCATCAAGGGCATTGAGCGTTACCTGAGCCAAATCACCAATCGTGATGGGAGCCTTCAACAATTCATCTACGGTACCTGCGTTGAGATCGATCCCCACTAAGGGCAAATTTTCCTGTAGCTCGAGCATTGACAGGTTCAGGTTGGTCAGTCCACGAAAGCCCACCAGACTCAATCCCTGGCCCGCTATGTCCAGCCCTAGCATGTCATTCAGCAACCCTTTGAGCAGAGGCGAGCTGTTGAAGTCGGCAGTCAGCAGTGTCGTTCCCGCGGAAAAGGACGCATACAGGATGGGGTTGGCGACCGCCCTGCGCGTCATGGTTTTAGTGGTAGGGGTCAGGCAGTTGTCGGTTGCGGATTGATAAGCGCTGCTATGCAACAGTTTGCCGAGGTTCGCAATGACGCTGGCACAGAGCTCGCGAGTAACCGCAACCTCAACGGCGCCATAAGTGCCAGCGCCATTAATGGGTTTGAAGGTGCGTATGCCGCTGCTGACATCCACCGTCCCCTGAGTGGTAGACACTGTCCAGTCATCGGGCATGCCGTTGATGGTGGCGCTGGATACGGCGATTGCGTGCATGCGCTGATTTGCAGGCAACTGGGTTGCGTCGTAGTCACTCTCGGGAATTCCATTGAACAGAACCGGACTGGCATAGGCCACATCGAGCGCGGCCAGATCGGCGAGGCGTTGCAGATCCTGACCTTCCCAATAAAGGCGGCCACTATCAAGTGCTAACACTGAAAACAGAACTATTGCAGGAAGAAGAGCTGTGGCGATTACGCTGAACGAACCTCGAGTTCTCCAGGGAGAATTGCGCGGGGCAAATTGTAGTCGTGGTTGGACGCTAGTGCACATGCCAGGGCTCGTTAAAGATTAAGTAGCATGCTGCTGCCTGTTGCCTCAAAGCTACTTATGGTTCTGGGCCTCCCATCAATGGCGCTATTGATGGGAGGAGTCCAGACTCAACGACTAATTAACCACCTTCGCCAGCTACCTCCGGGAGGGCATCAACGAGGCTGGAGAAAAACTGTGCGATCTGTTGCCCTAATGTTGTGACGGCCAAGATAATCGCCGCCGCAATCAACCCCGCAATAATCGCATACTCAATCGCCGACGCTCCCTCCTCCTCCCGTAAGAACCGGCGCAACTTCCCGCCTGCCTGCATGATGTGGCTCACCAGATAAGTCATAACGAATCGCATGGGGCTCGCTCCTTCGTGTGTAGTTTTGATAGGACGTTGGGATTAGCCCAACAATGGTGCGAGCGGATTGTGGTGCTGCGGAGCGAAGCTGGTAAATAGTATTAAGGTATTAATACAAAGTGATGATGTAGCGGAAGAATCGTAGGGTTTACAGTGCTGTCCCACCACAGGGGATGTTGCTTGTGTGTCGAAGTACTAGTGCGGACGCAATAGTGATGCAGAGTTAGTACGCGATGCAAGGCAATGATGGCACGATGATATCAACTATTATAAACGAGCCCACGCATGAGACACGGACGCAAACCTGACCGGTTCCGGCAGGTACCCTGCTGCTCGCCTTCTGGAGAGCGGCGATGAATAGCCAATTTCTTATCGGAGTCGCGGTCGTGCTGTTGTTCGGTGCGGGGTTTGCGGCGTATTGGGGCGTGCGGCAAAGTCCACCCGCAGTAGTGGAAGCGGCGCCGCAGACCATGGCGCTTGTCGCGCCGGAAGCCACAACCGAAGCGCCGATGTTGCCGCCAACTTCTCCCGCCGCAGACACCTCGCTGACGCAGCGCTTGCAGGACGAAGCGCGCGTGGCGGTGGTGGTACTGGCGCGCGACGTGCCCGCACATACCCTATTGAGCGCCGACGATCTGGCGGTGGAACAGCTACGCATCGCACCGCCCGACAGCTTTGCCGATCCGAACCTTCTGGTCGGCCGCGTGGTATGGCGTGATCTGCCGGCCGGCACGTTATTAAGCGAATCCAGCTTCGGAAGTGGTGGTCCGCTTGCGCGCATGATCCGTCCCGACGAGCGCGCGCTTACCATTGCCATCGACGAAGTGATGGGCGGTGGCGGCCATCTGCAGCCGGGCGATTTCGTGGACGTGCTGCTGTTTCTGCCGGAGGACGACAGGAACGCCGACCGCACCGCGCAACTGCTGGTACCGGCGTTGCGCGTGCTTGGCGTGGGCGATGCGCTGGGCATGACGCTGGCCGGCGAAGCGGCCGCGCCTTTGCTGGAACAGAACAACAATGACGCGCGCCGCGCACGCAGCGATGGCGCGCGCACGGCGGTGCTGGCGGTGCCCGATGCCTTGTTGACGCGCTTTGCGCTTGCCACGCAAGTGGGGCGGATGAGCCTGGCGGTGCGCAGTGCCGAGGAAGAACTGCTGCAG
>DATMFX010000385.1:0-2073 GCA_035555995.1 Hyphomicrobiales bacterium
ATTCTGCTCGACGTCATGATGCCGCAGATCGACGGCTGGTCGGTGCTCAGCGCCCTGAAGCAGGACGCGGATCTGGCCGCCATTCCCGTGATCATCGTGTCGATGCTGGACGAACGGCCACTGGCGCTGTCGCTGGGCGCCGCCGAATTCCTGAACAAACCGATCGATCGCAGCGTGCTGGGCGACACCGTGCGCCGCTTCGCCGGTCCCGCCCGCACGGACGGCAAGGAAGCAGGCTGAGATGACCCGACTGCTATTGGTGGAAGACAACCCGGAGAATCGCGACATGCTGTCGCGGCGCCTGCGCAAACGCGGTTTCGACCTGGTATACGCCGAGGACGGTGAGGAAGCGGTGGCGCTTGCCGCCAATGCGGCACCCGCGCTGATCCTGATGGACCTGAACCTGCCGGTGATGGACGGCTGGGAAGCCACCCGCCGCATCAAGGCGGATCCCGCCACGGCATCGATCCCGGTAATTGCGCTGTCGGCGCACGCAATGGCCGGCGACGGCCAGAGCGCGCTCGATGCCGGCTGCGACGACTACGACACCAAGCCGGTGGAACTGCCGCGCCTCCTGGAAAAAATGCAGCGCCTGCTGCCCGGCGGCCTGCCCACGCCGCCGGACAAGCGCAGAACCGACGGATGACCGGGAACACCGCCAGCTCCCGTTGGAACAGCAAGCCATGTTGACGGCCCTGGTCCCCGCGCTCACCGGACTGGGACTGTTCTTTTGCGGCATCTGGTTTCTCGCGCGCAACCTGTCGCAGGTGGCGGGCACTTCCGCCCGCCGGCTGTTCCGGCGCGCCTTCGGCTCGTATTGGCTGGCGGCGCTCACCGGCATACTCAGCGGCCTGTTGACGCAAAGCACCAATGCGGTGGCGCTGATCGTGGTCAGCTTCGTGCGCAGCGGCGTGGTGCCGCCCGAGCGCACGCCGCTGGCCCCCACCTGGGCACACGTGGGCGCTTCCATGCTGGTGTTCCTGGTGGCGCTCGATACCGGCTACGTGGTGGCGTACCTGCTGGCGCTGTGCGGCGTGGCGCTGTATTTCGACTTCCGCCTCAGCGATCGCCTGCAATATGCGGTGCTGGCGCTGATGGGCGCGGCGCTGCTGCTCCTGGGCCTGGACATGTTGAAGGAATCCAGCGCGCCGCTGCAGGAACTGCTGCTGGGCATCGGCGTGCTCGGCCCGGACAGCCCGGCCGTGGCCACGCTTAGCATCGGCGTGGTGCTGGCGGTACTGACGCAATCATCGACGGTGGCGGGCGCCATTGCGGTGGCGCTGGTGGGCGCGGGCGTCTTCCCGCTCGATACTGCGCTCCTGCTGGTGCTCGGCGCCAATGCCGGTTCCGGTCTCAACTACGCCTTTCTGGCGCGACACGGCGAAGCCACCGGCCGCCACATCCTGTTTTTCCAGGCCGCGCAGAAACTGGCCGGCACCTTGGCGCTGCTGGTGCCGATGGCCTTGCAGGAATCCGCCCTGAGCCACTGGCTCAATGCCCTGCCGGTCGATGACGCGCACCGCCTGGCGGTGGCGTTCCTGGCGATCCAACTGCTCGGCTCCGGCGCCTGCACGCTTGCCTATGCGCCACTGTCGCGCTGGCTGGCGCGGGTGGCACCGCCACGCCATGAGGACGAACTGGCCAAGCCCGCCTTCCTGGTGGAGGAAGCGTTGGACGACCCGGCACTTGCGCTCGAACTCGCCGAACGCGAAAGCCAACGCCTGCTGCAGCGCCTGCCGTTGATGCTGGAGCACCTGCGCACCGATGGAGACCACACCACGCTGACACCCGCCGTATACCGCGCCGCCGGCGTCACGGTAGGCGAAGCGGTACGGCGCTACCTGGCGGCAATCCTCGATCGCCAACCCGGCCACGGCGCCATCCTGCGCGTCATGCGCCTGCAACAAAGCATCGACGACACCATCGCCCTGCATGAAGCCCTTGCCGAATTTGCCCGCACCGCCACCCTGACCACCAGCGCACCCGACGCCAACGCCACCGTGAATCGCATGGTCGAAGGCCTGCATATGCTGCTGGAGCAACTGGTGGAAGCCGTGTTGTCGGGTGATGAGG
>DATMFX010000386.1:0-3273 GCA_035555995.1 Hyphomicrobiales bacterium
CGCCGCGCCAAGGGCCGCCAGGCAGTAACGCAGCACATGGCGGCGGTTGAGGGGCTTGCTGATGCGCTGCATTGCTTCTCCGTTACTACACTTCGGCAATGATGCCGGTACTGTCGGCGAAGCGGTCCGCTTCGATACCCACCTTGTTGAGAATGGTCAGGTGCAGGTTGGCGAGCGGCGTCATCGGCGGCAGTTCCACGTGCTGCCCGCCCTGCTTCAGCGTGCCGCAGCCACCGCCCATCAGAATGTTCGGCACCGGGTAGTTGTCGTGCTTGTCGCTGTTGCTCATGTTGGAGCCGTACATGAAGATGGCGTTGTCGAGCAGCGTGCCTTCACCGTGTTCGGTGGCGGCCATCTTGGCCAGAAAGTCGGCGAACTGCTGCATGTGCCAAGTCTGGATGCGGGCCAGACGTTCGAGGCGTTCGCGGTCGTCGGCGTGATGCGACACGGGATGGAAGGCGTCCGGCACACCGATGTGGTTATAGGTGCGATTGGTGCCTTCCGAGGCCATCATGTAGGTGACCACGCGGGTCAGGTCCGCCTGGTAGGCGATGGCGATCAGGTCGAACATCAGCTTCACCTGCTCGGCAAAGGCATCCTGCTCGCCGATCGGCGCACCGGGCACTTCGATGCCGGTGAGGTCGCGCTGCGCGGCTTTCTCGACCCGGCGTTCAATTTCACGCACGGTGTCCAGGTAGCCTTCCAGTATTTGCCGGTCGCCGGCGCCAAGCTGTTTCTGCAGGGTCTTGGTGCTTGCGGCCACCATGTCCAGCAGCCGCGCTTCCTGCTGGTTGATGGCGCTGCGTTCCTCGGCGGTATCGCCTTCCCCGAACAGTTGCAGGTACAGCTTGCGCGGGTTGTATTCCATGGGCAGCGGCGAGCTGGCGTTGGCGAACGACAGCGTGGAACTGTAATAACAGCCACCGCCGCCGCAAGCGGCGCCCTGGATCGTGGTTTCCGAGGCGATCTGCAGCGAGGGTAGCGTGGTGTCCTGGCCAATGTGATCGACAATCACCTGGTCCAGCGTCTCCGCCATGCTGGCGCCGGCCACGCCGTCCGGCGGACGCACGCCGCTGAGCCAGGTGGCGGGGTTGAGCGTATGCACCGAACCCTTGCTGGCGGCATTGAGCAGGTTGCTGAATGAGTTCAGGTAGCGCTTGTACGGTTCCAGCGGCTGCATGATCTGGTTCAGTTCCAGATCGGCACCGCTGCCACCCTTGGGATGCCAGCGGTCCATCGCCGCGCCGTGCGCGGTGTTGTACATAATGGCGCCGTGCGGAATGTAGAAGAACCCGGTGCGCAGCGTGGGCGCGGCGGCGGTTTGCGCCAGCGCCGTGGCGGCGGGCACCATGGCGCTGAGCAGCGGCAGGCCGATGGAGGCGCCGGCGCCTTTCAGCACGGCCCTGCGCGACAGGTGTTTTCGGGTCAGGAACATATCCGCTCTCCCGCAGGCCAAAGCCTGCTGATGTGTCGATCTATTGTGCAGCGCGCGTCAGCGCCGCCGTTTCCACCACGCCTTCCGGCGTTGCTTCCTGCGCCTGATAGCGGAAGGAATCGCTTTGCACCACGCCCATGACGATGTCGAACAGCCGGTAATCGTCGGCGGCCGCCTGCTCCACCACGGCGCGTACCTGCGGCATATCGAAATATTCCAGCTCGCGCGCCAGCGCGTAGGTCATCAGTTTGGCGGTGAAGGTACGCACGAACTTTTCGGGTTTCTTGATCAGTTCGCGGCGCAGGTCCGCCGGACCGGTGATGGCGATGCCGCCCGGCATCACGGTATTGGCGTCGATCGCTTCGCCCGCCTGCGTGTCGCGGTCGCGCCAGCGGCCGGTCACGGTGAAGTTTTCCAGCGCCAGGCCAATCGGATCGATGACGCCGTGGCACTGGCCACAGACCGGGTTGGTGCGGTGCTGCTCCAACCGCGCGCGCACGGTGGTGGGTTTTTGACCGGGCTGTACCGAAAGGTCGGTGACCACGTTCGGCGGCGGTGGCGACGACGGCGTGCCCATGAGTTTTTCCAGCACCCAGTTGCCGCGCAGCACCGGCGAAGTGCGGTCGCCATAGGAGGTGCCGAGCATCACCGCGCCCTTGCCCAGGAGCCCCCAGCGGCGCTCGTCGTCCAGTTCCACGCGGCGGAACTGCGGGCCGTTCACCTGCTCGATGCCGTAATGCCGGGCCAGCCTTTCGTTGAGATAGGTATGGTCCGCCGTCATCAGCTCCGTCACCGGGCGGTCTTCCAGCAGCACGCTGGCCATGAAGCGGTTGGCTTCCTCCGACAGGTCCTGGCGCAGGCCATCGTTGTATTCGGGGAACAGCACGGTGTTGGGGTCGACGTCCTTGAGGTTGTCGAGGTTGAGCCATTTGACGGCAAAGTCGGCCACCAGCGAGGCGCTGCGCGGATCGTCCAGCATGCGGCGCACCTGGGTACGCAGTTGCTCGGGCTCGCTCAGGCGGCCGGCAATGGCGAGATCCAGCAGTTCCTCATCAGGCCCCTGACTCCACAGGAAGAAGGCGATCCGCGAGGCAAGCTCCAGATCGTCGAGCGCGAAATAGGCGTCGTTCTCCTGGCCCGGATCCGGCACGATGCTGCGATACAGAAAATAGGGGCTGGACAGCACCGCGGCCACCACCTGCTCGATGCCGTGTTCGAAGCCGCCGGTTTCCGCGCCGGCGTCGTAGAACGGCAGCAGCGTATCCAGATCCTCCTGGTTGACCTGCCGCCCGAACGCGCGCTTGGCCAGATTTTCGGTAATCTGGCGCGCACAGGCGCGCTGTTCCGTGGAGGTGTTGGGATAGCAGACGAAGATTTTGGCGCGGCTGGCCGTCATCGACACACCGCTTGGATCGTAGGGGCCCACCACTTCGACGCGGCCGCCGATGCGCGGCATGCGGGTATGTTCGCCCGAATCGGACCAGTACAGCGATTGCGCCTGGGACCGTTCGATGAACGTGGCCACCACGCGATGGCTGCCCGCCGCCAGCGCCACCGGAATCTCGGTAAAACGCTGCAGGATCTGCTGGGTGGCGGCCGGCCCCTGGCGTTCCGCCAGTTCGAAATCCTCGTCGCCGCCGAGGTCGCCGCGGAACACTTCCTGGCCGTCCACCAGCAGCACCACGGTGTGGGCGGTTTCCAGCGCGCTGGAATTCAATCCCGAACCCAGCCCGAGCAGGTTGAAGTGGTATTCGCCATCGGCGGGAAAGTTATGGGTAAAGGCGATGCCACCGCGGGTACCGGGCGGCATGCCGGCAATGTAGCGGGTCTGACTGTCG
>DATMFX010000387.1:0-13473 GCA_035555995.1 Hyphomicrobiales bacterium
CTGGGCCTGGCCATGCTGCCGGTGGCGTTGATCGGCGCGTGGTTCTCGCCTGCTTTCGCGTTCGGCGTGAGCCTGTACGCCGGCATCGCATTCCTGGTGCTGCCGTTTCTGGTGGCGGTGCCGTTGCAGCGCAACCTGATCGGCCATCGCCGCCTGAGCCTGGTGCCACGGCTGCCGCTCTACAGCGGCTTGGTGTTGCTGGCGCTGGCGGTGGCCGGGGCGGGCTTCATTCCCCTGGCCGGGCAACTGCTGGGCATCGAGCAGGCCACGCTGCTGCTGGCCCTGCATCTGTTCAACGTAGGCTCGCTGTATGCCGGCATCATGCAGTACAGCCTCACCTCCCGCTTCGCGCCGCTGTTGATGTCGCTCATGCCCTTCGTGATATTCCTGCTGGTGATCCCGTCGATACGCTCGCTGCAACACACACAGCTCGTCGTGCCGTTCACCTATGGCTTGTTTTGCTTGAGTCTCGCCGGCTGGGCCTGGGCGCTGTGGCGCCTGGCGCGGCGCACTCATTTCCACCCCTTGTACCGGCACTGCAATGGCTCCGAATTCTCCAACCTGTTCACGATGCGCCTGGCCGACCCCACTCCCACCGCCGACAGCGCCGCGGCCACCCTGCTGCTTGCCTTCCCCGCTTCCTGGCCCGCGCGTCTATTGACCCTGGGTTACTTCCTGCTGCTGGGACCCTTGCTCTTCAGTGTGACGATCCTGGTACTGAGCCGCCCCGGCGCCGGTCCGAACGGCCCGGGGTTTTTCGGCCTGTTGCTGTTCTGCAGTCTGCTGTCCCTGATCAGTTTTCCCGCCAGCTTCGCGCAACTGCCGCCGCGCCTGCGCCTGTTATGGCTGCGGCGCGCCGGCTCGCGCCGGCTCGCGCCGGGAACTGTGGCACTTCATGGAACGGCAGATCTGGAGCATTTATCTGGTGATGTGCGGCCTCGGCATCACGCTCTTCGTTCTTACCGCGACAATCGAGCGCCTGCCTCCCCTGGGTTGGCCGTTACTGGCGTTCACGCTGGCAAGCGCCGTGCACAACGGTTATTTGGCGCTGCTGCTGGGTTTGCGCGACGTTTCCAGGTTGGCCAGGGGCATGACCACGTTCGGGGTCACGCTGTTGCTCGTCGGTGCGGTCGCCCTGGCGTATGCTCTGCACGCGTCCTGGCTGCTGATCCTGGCGGCGATACTGGTCCTGGCACTGACCCTGTACTATCGCCGCCTGCTGTACCATGGCACGCGGAGGGACTGGGGCGCGCTGGGAGCGGCGGCATGAACCAGGAGTTGGCGCAAAATACGCCACATGGCAGTATCGCCAGGATGGCGGTGTAAAAACGACAAACAAAAACAATAGGTTAAAAACACCAAAGCCTGGCACACAACTTGCCATCCTGTCTGAAATCAAAGTCCCAGGAGGGGATATGCTGCAAAACCTCATTGACATCTTCACCGCGCCGCGTGCCGTGTTCGCCCGCCTGCGCGAACGCCCCACCGTGCTGCTGCCGCTGCTGTTGCTGGTGGTGGCCACCAGTTCGATCCAGGTGGGCTACATTGCCACCACCGATCGCGGCTTCTTCGTGGACCAGATGGTGGAACAGGCGCTGAACGCCAATCCCACCCTGCGCGAGACCGAACTGCGCACAGCCTATGAAAACCTCAGCCCCACGTTCCTGATGGCCACGGGAGGCCTCGGCACCGCGGTGGCCTTCGTCGTCATTCTGCTGCTGTATGCGGTGTACCTGAACTTCATGAGCAAGTTCAGCCATGACGGCTACCGCTACCAGCACTGGCTGTCGTTGCTGAGCTGGACCGGGCTGCCGGCGCTCTTCACCGCGCTGTCGGCCTGGCTGGTCATGCTCAGCGGCAACGGCCAGGTGAGCCTGGGCGCGCTGCAGCCGTTGAGCCTCGATACGTTGCTGGGCATCAACAGCGGCAAGCAGCTGCTGTTGAACCTGAGCCTGCCGCAGCTCTGGTCCAGCGTGCTGCTGGTGCTGGGTTATCAGTCCTTCACCCAGAGCACCTGGCTACGCGCCACGCTGGTGGCGCTTGCGCCCATGCTGTTGATCTACGGCATCTGGGGATGGTTCAGCCTGCGTTAGCCCTTGCGCTTCTGCCGCGCGAGCCTGCGGCATTTCACGACACCAAGGACACACCATGAAAAAAATCCTGATCCTGCTGCTCGTCATCGCCGCCGTGGTGCTCCTGTCGCTATGGCGCAGCGGCGCCAGCGGCCAGTTGCCGGAAGTGACGCTGGAAACGCTGCACACGCAGGAAATCCGCAGCTCCATTCTGGCGTCGGGCAAGCTCACGCACGAACAGGAAGTGATGCTGAGCACCGAAGTGATCGGCAGGGTCAGTGCCTTGTTCGTCGAGGAAGGCGATGCCGTCACCGAGGGCCAGTTGCTGCTGCAGATCGACGACGAAGCGCCGAACGCCATGGTGGAACAGCAGCAGGCGTCGGTGCGCATGCAGGAAATCGCCATCGAATCCGCCAAGCTGCGCCTGACCAACCTCGACAGCCAATGGCAGCGCAAGCAGGAAATCCACAACCGTGGCCTGCTCGACGACGACAGCTTCGAGGCCGCCGGCAACGAACTGGAACTGGCCAGGCTCGACGTGCAAAGCCGCGAGGCCTCGCTGCGGCAGGCGCGCGCACTGCTGGAGGAAGCGCAGAAGAACCTGAGCAAGACCCGCGTCTATTCGCCGCTCGACGGCATCGTGACCTCGCTCGACATCAAGGTGGGAGAAACCGCGATTTCCAGCACCACCAACGTACCGGGCTCCAGCCTGATGACGATCGCCAATCCCGACAGCATCCACGCCGAAGTGAACGTGGACGAAGCCGACATCGCCAACGTGGCGGTGGGCCAGGACGCGGAAATCGTGGCCATCGCCTACCCCGACCAGCCCATGCAGGGCGTGGTACGTTCCATCGCGGTGTCCGCCAAGCAGCCCGCCGGCAGCCAGTCGCTGAGCTTCAGCGTGAAGATCGGCTTTACCGACCTCGGCAAGGTAGTGCCGCGCCCCGGTATGTCGGCGCGCGCGGAAATCTTCACCAACAGCGGCACCCCGGTGCTGGCGCTGCCGATCCAGGCCATTCTGTTGACTGAAGACCGCAGTACCGCGCTCAAGGATTACCACGTGTTCCGCGTCGAGGGCGACGTGGCGCGCAAGGTGCAGGTTCAGGTGGGCCTGTCCGACGACACCTACCAGGAAATCGTGGAGGGATTGAACCCGGGTGACCGCATCGTGGTCGGCCCCGACCGCGCGCTGCGCAATCTCGAGGATGGCGATGGCGTGCGAGAGGCGGCGCGCGATACCGCTTCCAGTGGTGCCTGACATGGCTCTGCTCGAAATCCGGGAACTGGCCAAGGAATACCACATGGGCCAGCAGACGCTGCGGGCGCTCGACGACGTGAGCCTGGCGATCGAACGCAACGAGTACGTGGCGATCACCGGCTCCTCCGGCTCCGGCAAGTCCACCATGCTCAACATCCTGGGCTGCCTGGACCGGCCAAGCGCCGGTACCTACGTGCTCAACGCGCGCGACGTCAGCCTGCTCAATGCCGACCAACTGGCGGACATCCGCAACCGCGAGATCGGCTTCATTTTCCAGAGCTTCAACCTGCTGCCGCGCGCCACCGCGCTGGCCAACGTGATGCAGCCGCTGATCTATCGCGGCATTGCGCTGAAACAGCGCGAGGCGCGCGCCAGCGAAGCCCTGCACCACGTGGGACTCGGCGACCGCATGGATCACCTGCCCAACCAGCTTTCCGGCGGGCAGCGCCAGCGCGTGGCCATTGCCCGCGCGCTCGTCACCGAGCCCTCGATCCTGCTGGCGGACGAACCCACCGGCAACCTCGATTCGCGCACCACAGCGGAAATCATGAAGCTGTTCGATGAGCTGCATGCGCAGCAGCAGACCATCATCATCGTCACGCATGAGGCGGAAATCGCCGACCACTGCCAGCGCATCATCCGCATGGAAGACGGCCACGTGGCGGAAGACCGCCGCAACGCCAAGCGCCAACCCAGCTGAGGCCACCATGCTATTCGACATTCTGGAAAGCCTGCGCGCCGCCCTGCAATCGATCCGGGCGCACGGTTTCCGCAGTTTTCTCACCACGCTCGGCATCATCATCGGCGTGGCGGCCGTGATCGCCACCGTGGCGCTGATCCAGGGCTTCAGCTTTACCGTCAACCAGCAGTTCGAGGCGCTTGGCACCAACAGTTTGACCGTTCAGTCCTATACGCCGCTCACCGAACGTCTGCAGGGGCGCATCGCCCGCATCACGCCGGACGACGTGGAGCTGATCGCCCAGCGCGTGGACGGCATCGCCTGGCTCACGCCGATCCTCTACGCGCAGGCCAGCGGCATCAACCAGGTGCGCTACGGCTCGCAGGCCACCGCCACGCAGATATTCGGTTCCACCTACACCTACAGCCAGGTGGGCAACATCTACATGCGGGCCGAAGGCGGTGGACGCTTTCTGTCCGACAGCGACAACCTGACGCGGCGGCGCGTGGCGGTGATCGGTGACGACGTGCGCAAGAACCTGTCGCTGCCGAACGACCCGGTGGGCGAGTTCATCCGCATCGGCGAGGAATGGGTGAAGGTGATCGGGCTGGTGGAACCGCGCGGGCAGATACTGGGCCAGAACCAGGACAACTTCGTGGTGCTGCCGTTCAACACCATGCGCTCGCTGATGGGCAACCAGGTGCAGCCCGACATTTTCGTGCAGCTGACCGTGAGCGACATCGCGCAGATGGACACGATCCAGCAGCGCATCCAGTCGCTGCTGCGCGATGCGCACAATCTCACCACCGAGGACGACGACTTTCAGGTGCAGAGTTCCGAACAGTTGGCCGCCACGTTCAACACGATTCTCGGCTCGGTAACGCTGGTGATGGGCGGCATCGTCGGCATTTCCCTGCTGGTGGGCGGCATCGGCATCATGAACATCATGCTGGTGTCGGTTACCGAGCGCACCAAGGAAATCGGCATCTGCAAGGCGATCGGTGCCAAACGCCACCAGATACTGCTGCAGTTCCTGTTCGAATCGCTGCTGCTGTGCCTGCTCGGCGGATTGGTGGGCCTGGTGATCGGCTATGGCATCGGCGCGGCGGTTTCCGCGGTGATTCCCGGCTTTCCGGCCGCGGTCGTGCCGTTCTGGGCGGTGTTGCTGGCGTTCGGGTTTTCCGCGCTGGTGGGCCTGTTGTTCGGCATCATGCCCGCCGCCAAGGCCGCCAATCTCGATCCGATCGTGGCGCTGCGCTACGAATGAGACCGCGTACCCGCGCGCTTGCGCGCGCCGGGGGTGTCCCGCAACCATGTCCGAATCCGGCTTATTTCAATGCGGTGTGGGCGCTACAATGCGCCCATGAACGAATCCGCCCAGCCCATTGCCGGCACGCACGACGCCAACGTTCGCGATCCCGTCGCGGCGCGTGTCATGAGCGACGCCGAGCTGCCCTCTGCCGCCACCTGCGACCAGGCGCGTCTTGCACGCGATCCCCGTTTCGACGGGCGCTTTTTCACCGCAGTGCTCACCACCGGCATCTATTGCCGGCCCATCTGCCCCGCGCCGCCGCCGCGCCCGGAACACGTACGCTATTACGCCACCGCGGCGCAGGCCTTTGCCGCCGGCTTTCGCCCCTGCCTGCGCTGCCGGCCGGAATCGGCGCCGAACAGTCCCGCCTGGCGCGGCACCGAAACCACGGTACGCCGCGCGCTCCTGCTGCTACAGAGTGGTGCGGCGCAGCATCAGGATATGGAAACGCTGAGCGAACGGCTCGGCGTCAGCAGCCGCCACCTGCGGCGGCTGTTCAAGCAACACCTTGGCGTGTCGCCGCAGGATTACATCCAGCATCGCAACCTGTCGTTCGCCAAGAAACTGCTGATGGAAACGCAGTTGCCGCTGCTCGACGTGGCGCTCGCCAGCGGTTTCAACAGCCGGCGCCGCTTCAACGCGGTGTTCCAGGATAAGTTCAAGCTCAATCCCGGCGCCCTGCGCAAAAGCGAACCCGCAGCCGCGTCCAGAAGCGCCGGCTGCGTGCTGGACCTGCACTACCGTCCCCCATACCGCTGGCAGGAACTGTTGGCGTTTTATCGCCAGCGCGCGATCACCGGCATGGAAGTCGTCGGCGCCGACAGTTATGCGCGCAGCTTCCGCCTGGGTGACAACCAGGGCTGGTATCGCGTCACCCCGCTGCCGGACAAGGCCGCGCTGCGCGCCGAAATCCATTGCGATGCGCTCGAAGCGCTGCAACCGCTGGTGCAGTTGATCCGGCGCCAGTTCGATCTCGACGCCAATCCCGACCTGGTGCAGCAAGGCCTCGCCGCTGGACGGCCTCGGCTTTACCCACAAGCGTCTCGAATGGATCAGGACCATTGCCGCGCGCTACGCGGAGGGCTTCAGCGCCGCGGGCAAGGAACTGGATCAGGCGGTGGCGCAGTTGCAAAGCCTGCCCGGCATCGGCGCATGGTCAGCGCATTACATCGCCATGCGTGCGTTCGGCGAACCGGACGCCTTTCCCACCGGCGATCTCGGGCTGCTCAATGCGCTGCGCGCCCCCGAACGCCCCAGCACGCGCGAGTTGCAGCAGTTGGCCGAACAGTGGCGCCCGTGGCGCGCCTATGCGACGTTTTATTTGTGGAATACCTTGTCGGAGGGAACCGCTGCATAAATTCCGTAGGGGACGCAGCGGTTGCCAAGGGCTGAAACCAGAGGAACGTTTATGTACTACACCATCGCGCAGACACCGTTCGGCCCCTTTGCCCTGGCGGGCAGCGAGGCCGGCATCGTCCTGGCCGATTTCCAGGACGGGAAACGACCGGTCGAGATCGAGGAAGGTTGGCTTCGCAGCGACGCGCCGTTTCGCGACGCCCTGGACGCGCTGGAACGTTACTGTGCCGGAGAACCGCAGCGTTTCGACCTGCGCTACGACCTGCGGGGCACCGCGTTCCAGAAACGCGTGTGGCAGGCGCTGCTGCAAATCCCGCAAGGGGAAACGGTGACCTACCGCGACATCGCCCTACAGCTCGACATGCCGAACGGATCACGCGCCGTGGGCTCGGCGGTGGGCAGCAATCCCGTGAGCCTCTTCATCCCCTGCCACCGGGTGATCGGCAGCAGCGGCAGTCTCACCGGCTATGCGGGCGGGCTGCCCATCAAGGAAGCACTGTTGCGGCATGAAGGGGTATTGATGCTGTAAGTGGGCTGGAAATCCAGCGGACGGCAGTGGCAGGCAGTCGGTGCGCGATCCCGCTTGCTCCACTTCCGCCCCGTCAGGCACAAGCGCGGCGCGGCGGAACTCGCCGCTACGCGGCTCAGACTTCCCAGCCGTTCGCAGCGCGAGCGTCGTTCGACCTGCGCACGGCGCGTTGCGCCGTAACCGCTTGGCCTCACCCTCGCTTGTCTCCGCGCTTGCACCCGACGGGAAAACGCTCCAACGCTCCGCAAGCGGGATCGCGCACCGACTGCTGTCCATATCTGCTGAACATTCTGTCTGAAGGGTACCACTGAGCTCTGGGGCCAACCTTCAGTCAAAATAAAACGCCCAGGCATTGCGCCCGAACAGTTTTTCCCGCGCCGCTTCATCACTCACCCGCGCAAGCAGCCAGTCGATGGTGTCCTGGTAGTTCAGTTGCCCTTCATGACCCACGAAGGGACAGTCGCTGGCCCAGAACATGCGGTCCGGTCCAAGTTCCTGCAAAAATCCCTGGAAATGCGCAGCGGCCACGGCGCCGATGCGATAGCCGCAGGATACTTTCAACCAGCTTTTGCCGCGCCGGACCGAATCGACGATGGCGCGATAGCCCGCACTGCCCGGCAATTCGTTCGGCGCCGGACGTCCGAGATGATCGATGACGATGCGCGGTCCGGCATTTTCCAAGGCCGGCAACAAGGCCGGAATGTGCCGGCCTTCCACGTGCAGATGCACGTGCCAGCCCTGATCGGCGATGTTGCGCAATAGCTGTCGGTATTCCGTGGTGGTGATGTCCGGCAGGTGTGGCAGTCCTATGAACGGCAGGCGCACGCCGACGATTCCCGCCGCCGCCAAGCCCGCAAAATCGTAGGTCTTGCCCGGATGCAGGATCACCGTGCCGCGCAGGCGTGGATGCCGGCGCACGCTGTCGCGGGTGTAGTCGTTGTAATCGCCCCAGGGGCTGGCCGCGGCGATCACGCCATGCGTGATGCCGTGCGCATCGAGCTGGTGCAGGTAATCGTCCACCGTGAAATCGTAGCCGGGCCGGTGCCGCGGGTTGTCGACCAGCGGCATGCCGCGATGAAAAAGGTGAGCGTGGGCATCGACCACCACGGGGTAAGGCAAGGCGCTCACGGCGAAATCGCCAGCCCCGCTTCGACCATCACCGCGTGCCATTTGGCGATGTCGGCAATGAAGCGCTGCTGAATTTCCTCCGGCGTGCTGCCGCGCGCTTCCACCCCCAGTTCCTGGAAACGCTGCTTGATCCTGGCATCGTCTGCCGCCGCCACTACCGCCGCGTTGAGCCTTGCCACCACGGCGTCCGGCACCTTGGCGTTGGTGTACAAGGCGTTCCAGCCTTCCACCACGTAATCGGGCAAGCCGCTTTCCGCCACCGTGGGCACCTGCGGCAGCACCACGTTGCGCTTGGAGCCGGTTACCGCGATCGGCCGCACCTGGCCGCCGTCGATCGCGCCCTTGAGCGCGGTGTAGGCGTCGATCACCAGGTCCACTTCGTTGCGCAGCAAGGCGCCAAGCACGTCCGGCGTGGTGCGGTAGCTGATGATGGTGGCATCGATGCCGGCCTCTTCCTTGAACAGTTCCGCGCTCAGATGCTGGGTGCTGCCCGGATTGATGGTGGCAATGCGCAGCCCCCGCGGACTGTTGCGGGCACGCTCCAGCAGGGCGGAAACACTGTCCACGTGGCTTGCAGGATTGACCAGCAGGATCAGGTCGAACCAGGCCAGCGCGGACACCGGCCGCAGGGCGCTCTGTACGTCGTAGTCCAGCTTGAACTGCGACTCGGCGATTGCCGTGCCGTTGGTGAGCACGATCAGCGTATAGCCGTCGGCATTGGCGTTGAGCATGGTGCTGGTGGCGGCCACGCCGCCCGCGCCCGGACGGTTCTCCACGATGAGCGGCTGCCCCAGATTGGCGTTGAGCGCTTCGCCGGCCAAGCGCAGCGTCACGTCCGCCAGGCCGCCAGGCCGCCAGGGCCAAACGGCACGATCACGCGGATGGGCCGCGTGGGAAACGCGCTGGCATTAGTCGACGAGGCCGTGTCGCCGCCACAGGCGGCAAGCAGCAGCACGCAGCACAGCAGCAGAAATCGGGTGCGGATCATGGGTTGTCCTCGGTTGCCGGCAAGGGCGTCATTGTAGCGGTACCGCGGCGCAGGCGCTGCCAGGCGGCAAGCCCAAGCACCAACGCGGTCAGCAGCAGAAATACGGCACTGACCGGCCGTTCCACGAAAGGCGTCAGGCTGCCGCCGCTCAGGAGCAGCGCGCGGCGAAAGTTTTCCTCGATCAGGGGCCCAAGCACGAAGCCAAGCAACAGCGGCGCGGAAGGATAGCCGTGGCGATTGAACCAAAAGCCGAACAGACCGAAGCCAAGCGTCAGCCACACGTCCACCACATTGTTGTTCACGCTGTACACGCCGATGCAGATCAACAGCAGCACCGCCGGGAACAGCACGCGATAGGGAATGCTCAAGAGGCGTACCCACACGCCGATGAACGGCAGGTTGAGTAGCAGCAGCAGAATGTTGCCGACCCAGAAGCTGGCCACCACGCCCCAGAACAGCGCCGCGTTTTCAGTGATCAGTTGCGGCCCCGGCGTGATGCCGTGGATCAGCAGGCCGCCGATCATCACCGCCATGATGGCGTCGCCGGGCACGCCCAGGGTCAGCGTGGGAATGAAGGCCGCCTGCACCGAGGCGTTGTTGGCGGCTTCCGGCGCGGTGACGCCTTCCACCGCCCCCTTGCCGAAGCGTTCCGGGTGCTTGGTGAGCTTTTTTTCCATGGCATAGGCCATGAACGAGGCGGCGATGGTGGGACCGGTGCCCGGCAGCATGCCCACCAGCGACCCGATCAACGAACCCCTGGCGCAGGAGCCCTTGAACTCGCGCAGTTCCTGCCGGCTCGGCAGCATCGAGCGCAAGGTCACGCGGGTGTTTTCCAGTACCGGCAACTGGCCGCTGGTCACGTTGGCGAGGATTTCCGCCACGCCGAACAGGCCCATGGCAAGCGCCACCAGGCTGATGCCGTCGGCAAGCGCCGGCATGCCGAAGGTAAAGCGGAACACCCCTGAACTGATGTCGGTGCCGACCAAACCCAGCACCAGGCCAAGCACCACCATGCACAGTCCCTTGAGCGGCGAGCCCACGCCAAGCGTGGACGCCGCGGTGAGCGCCAGCAGCATGATGGAAAAATAATCAGCCGCGGAAAAGCCGATGGCAATGTCCGCCAATACCGGCGCAAAGCCCATCAACAGCAGAATGGCAAAGGAACCGCCGATGAACGACGCCACCGTGGTAAGAAACAAGGCGATGCCCGCCTTGCCCTGCCGCGCCATCGGATAACCGTCGAGGCAGGTCACCGCCGAAGGCGCGCTGCCGGGCACGTTGAGCAGTATCGAGGCCGTGGAACTGCCGTACTGCGCGCCGTAGAAAATACCGGCCAGCATGATCAGGCCAAGCAGCGGATCCAGGTGAAAGGTCAGCGGCAAACACAGCGAAATCGTGGTGAGCGCGCCGATGCCGGGCAGCACGCCGACGAACGTGCCCAGGCTCACCCCCACCAGGCAATACAGCAACGCGTCGAAACTCAGGGCCTGGCTGAAGCCGAGCAGCATGTTGTCGAGAGTTTGCATTCAGGCTCCGAACGCCGGCACCGGCATGCCAAGCAACCAGACGAAAAGGACATAGGTGGCCAGGCTGGTGAGCACAATGCCCACCAGGATGCCGCGCCAGCTTTCCTGCCGCACCGCACACGAGGCCAGCACCAGTTGCGCCGCCGCAGCCGGAAAGAAACCGACACGTTCCACCAGCTCCGCCCACAGCAGCAGGCTGCCGGCACTGAACAGTAGGGGCACCCAGGGAAAATCAGCCGGCAACACTTCGCTCACTTGCCGGCGCTGACCCCACAACTGCGCCAGCGCCAGCACCATCAGCAGGATGCCGAGCAGCACCGGCACGGTGCCCGAGCCCACATTGGACAGCGAACCAAAACCATAGCGGTGGCCGCCAAGCGCGATGGCCAGGCCAAGCAACGCCAGGAACAAGGGAGGGAGAAGGGAGAAGCAGGCTTTGCCGCGCATGTCAGCGGAACATCCTTGTTGATTCTAACGGCAGTGATCGACAACTCTGGCGGCAATGTTTACAAACCGAACGGTTCGGCACGCTTCGATTGCCCAACCGTGGGCACGCCTTTGCGGGAAATCCCGCAAACGTGTGGGAAAACGCCGCTTCGCGTTCCCCCGCCAGCGCGCCAAAGTTAAAGAACTTTGATTCTTGATTAGCCAAAGTCCTTGTTTCAGTTTCATATTTTTGTCGCTTTTCCGTCTTGCTACGCCTCGCGGCGCTGGTGCATGATACGGCGGCATGCTGAGTAAGCATCAAGGTCGCTTCGCTTTAACAACGACAACAAAATAAGAATATAAAAAAATTATGAAATATTACTCTACTACCAGCTATAAGGATCAACCGCACACTTTCACCCTCTACACGCTCAATACGGAACTGTTTTCGGTAGATGTGGACCCCCTGGACATGGCCACCTACCATGCCGAGGCGGAGGTGGCGGCTCTCGGTTCACTCACCCTGGCTCGCATCGATTCCACCGGCGCCATCGTTTCGCGCAAGAACGAAGAGTTTCTCAACCCCGACTTCAAGCGCTACAGCTTCATCCTGGTGCTCGACGGTGACGTGATCATTTCACATCACCTGGGCATGAGCGAGCTCAAGGCCGGGCAGTTCATCCTGATCGATAATTCCCATCCCCGTTCCATGTTCGTGCCGAACAAGCTGTCGCTGCTGTTGGTCAGCATCCCGCGCGTGGTGCTGTCGCGCTACCTGAGCGACCCGCAGCAGTACGAAGCGTTGGTGCTGAACACCGACCATCCCCCCTCCAGCCCTGACAATCCGCTGTTCGGCGTGATCCTGTCGAGCTGGGAAAAGCTCAAGAACGGCAGCCTGCGCGAATTTGCGCCGGTGCTGTCCGACACCCTGCTGCGCCGCATCAGCGAGGCCTACGCCGGGCACGTGCATCACCAGAGCAACCGCCGCACCCGCCGCATCACCCAGGCCAAGGACCTGATCGAGGAGCAGCTGTGCAATCCCGAACTGACGGTGGAAGCCATCGCTGAAGGCATGGGCGTGAGCTCGCGCTACCTGCGTGCGCTTTTCACCAAGTCGGAAAAGATCTCGCACTACATCCTGCGGCGCCGGCTGGAGGAATGCGCGCGGCTGTTGGCGGATCCGCAACTGCAGCACCTGTCGATCACCGCCATCGCCTTCCGCTGCGGCTTCAACAGCATGGCGCATTTTTCCCGTACGTTCAAAAAAGCCTACAGCGTTACGCCGCGCGATTACCGGCGCAGCCAGCTGCACGCCCAGCTCAAGCAAAACTGAGGTACCCTGCTCTGTCCAGCTTCCCATTGCCATCGGCAAGGGAGGCTGGATGGCAGCAACCTTGCGTCGCCCTTTCCCGCATTCACTCCGCGAAACTGGCATTGGCTGCCTGTTCCAGCGCATCCTCGCGTCCCAGGTCGGGATAACGCGACTTCATCGCGGCAATCAGCGCCTCGCTGGAATCCGCCCGCGCCCGCTCCTGCTCGAACGCCTCGATGTAAGCGGGAATGAAGTCGAGCACGGTGGCGCTGGAATCGGCGCCCTGCGCCTGGTGCCCCGCCACCACGTAGGCGGGGTCGAGTTCGGCGATGCGTGCCAGGGTCTCGAACAGCGGCGCGGTATCGGCGGGCGGACGCAGATGCGAGTTGAATACGATGTCGCCGGCCACCACCGCATCCAATTCTGGGATGTGGACAAAGGAATTGCCGGCGCCGTCGAGGCCGACCACTTCGCCGGTGATGGGAAACACGTGGCCCTCGAACACCAGCTCCGAAGCCGGCAACGCGTCCGGCATGATCGGCGTTTCCGACGGCAGCTCGTCGCCGTAGGTGGGATACCAGAAGTTGCGCCGTGCCGGCCAGGCGGTGGCGATGCGTTCCCGTACCTCGGGCAGCGCCACGTAGCGCGCGTCGGGAAAGGCTTCCTTAATGGCGGCAACGCCGAGAAAGTGGTCGGGATGCGCATGCGTGCTGTAGATCAGGCTCAGGCGCTTGCCGGAGGCACGGATGCGCATCACCACGTTGTTTGCCTCGCTCAGCAGAAACTGGGGATCGATCAGCAGCACTTCCTCCTGCCCGAACACCAGGGCCGAGGTGACCGCGTAGCCGTAGGGCGAGGACGTGTAGACCTCCAGGCTGAGATCG
>DATMFX010000388.1:0-21435 GCA_035555995.1 Hyphomicrobiales bacterium
ATGGCAGCTGTTGGTGTGCGGATCGTACAGTATCACGATGCTGCCCTGCTCCAGTTGCTTGAGCACCTGCGCTACCTTGTCGGCGAGCGTATGGTGGTAATCGCCGTAGTCGGTGCCTTCGCGCGTCACGAACTCCTCCACCAGATTGCGCAAGGTGGCGGGCGCCAGGGCATCGGGAGGAATCAGCATCAGCCGAGATCGAGCAGGTTGATGCGGTCGCCGCGCTGGATGCCGCGCTGCCGTTCCAGATTCTTGAAGTCGAACAGCGTGGTGTCGGCCAGGTGCGAGGGCGCCACGTTGCAAAGGCTCTTGAACAGCACGTCGAGCCGCCCCGGATGCTGGCGTTCCCACTCGTTGAGCATATGCTTGATTTCCTGGCGCTGCATGTTGTCCTGGCTGCCGCACAGGTTGCAGGGAATGATCGGAAACTGGCGCAGGCGTGCGTAGGCTTCGATGTCCTTTTCCCTGCAGTAGGCAAGCGGGCGGATCACCACGTGGCGGCCGTCGTCGCTCAGCAGCTTGGGCGGCATGGCCTTGAGCTTGCCGCCGAAGAACATGTTGAGGAACAGCGTTTCCATGATGTCGTTGCGATGGTGCCCAAGTGCCACCTTGGTGGCGCCTATCGAGGCGGCATAGCTGTAGAGGTTGCCGCGGCGCAGGCGCGAACAGAGCCCGCAGAAGGTCTTGCCCGGCTCGGTCTTTTCCAGCACCACCGAATAGGTATCCTGTTCCAGAATGTGGTAATCCACACCGATGGACTGCAGGTATTCGGGCAATACGTGTTCGGGAAAACCCGGCTGCTTCTGGTCGAGATTCACCGCCTTGATGCCGAAGCGGATCGGCGCGTGCTGCTGCAGGTTGAGCAGGATGTCGAGCAACGCGTAGGAATCCTTGCCGCCCGACAGACACACCATCACCAGGTCGCCGTCCTGGATCATGTCGAAATCGGCGATGGCGCGCCCGACGTCGCCGCGCAGGGTTTTCTGCAGGCGCTTGAGGGAGAAGGCAGTCTTGCGGGGGTCGACGGTCCGGGTGCCGATGGCGGGGCTGGCGAGCGTCATGGGAGTCGATGGCGGTTCACAAAGGGGCGCCAGTATAATGGTCCGCCAGCCCATTTGCCAAAACCGAGTCCTTCATGCCGTTTCGCTTCCTGCGTTTTCTTGCCTTGTTTGCCCTGTGCGGCGGCGCTTCCGCGTTGGCGCAGCAGCCCCAGGCGGTGGTGCTGCAATACCATCACATCAGCACCGAGACACCCCGCTCCACCAGCGTCAACGCCGAGGAATTCCGCCAGCACATGGAATACCTGCGCGACAACGGTTTCACCGTACTGCCGTTGGAAGAGGTATTGCAGGCGCTGCAGCAGCACCAGGAACTGCCCGCCAAAACCGCCGTGCTCACGTTCGACGACGGCTACCGCTCCGTGTTTGATGTGGCCTACCCGCTGTTGCGTGACTACGGCTGGCCCTTCACCATCTTCGTGCCCACTGGACTGATCACCGCCACGCCGGGGCTCTACGCCAGCTGGGACCAGTTGCGCGAGATGGGCGAACACGGCGCCACGCTGGCCAACCACACCGTGTCCCATCCGTACCTGCTGGACCGCAGCGCCTATGCCGATGAAGCCGCCTGGCGCGCAGGCATCACCCGCGAAATCACCGAGGCCGAAGCGCGGCTGGAACAGGAAACCGGCCAAAGCCATCACATCTTCGCTTATCCCTACGGCGAGTTCGACGCGACGATCCAGCAACTGGTCAGTGAACTGGGTTATGTGGCGCTGGCGCAGAATTCCGGCGCCATCAACGCCGCCTCCGACTTCAGCGCGCTGCCGCGTTTCCCCTTCTCCGGCATCTACGCCTCGCTGCGCACCTACACCACCAAGGTGAACGCGCGTGCCTTCAACGTGACGCGCGAGCCGGCCTCGCCGATCACCACCGAACAGGCACCCGAAGTGATATTGGATTTCGACGGCGACTACCGCCTGGACGCACTGAGCTGCTTCCACAACGACCAGCCCATGACCGTGACCGCCGTGGATGCCGGGGCGCAACAATACCGGCTGCAGTCCCCAAGCCGCAGCACCAGCCGCCGCTTCCACTACAACTGCACGGCGCCGGGCCCGGACGGAAGGTATTACTGGTATTCAGTACTCTGGATCAACCCCGACATCGCCGAGTAAAAGCTTCCCTGTCCGGTCCGCCACTGTTGCCTCTCCGACGGTGGAACTGTGAAGGAGGTGAGCGGTAGCCCGCCGAGGGCACAGTGCAGCCTATTACGCTGAGGAACGCTTGACCGCTGAGGGAACGTCGACGCTCGTCAGTAATCCCGCGCCAACAGATCGTTGTGATAGATCATGGAACGCAGATCCTTGATGTAGGCATCGCCGCGCTCCGAATACTTGTGCAGCCCTTCGCTCAGCGTGATGCCGTCGATCGGCTGACTGCGCAGACGCAGATCCTGCCGGATCATGCGAAACCGCTGATAGCCGGGGAATGTATTGAGATTGCGGAAATACGCCGCCACCGCCGCCTCCACGCTATCGAAGCTCTTCACCTCATGATAGGCAGACGCCCGACGGCGCTGCGGCACCAGGCCGCAACCGGCGGTGTAGCACCACTGGCCGAAGAAATTGAAGCCTTCCTGGGCGAAGCGCGAAGTGCCCCAGCCCGATTCGTTTGCCGCCTGCGCCAGCACCAGCGACGACGGAATCACGTCCACGCGGCGCAGCAGCATCCGCAGGGTCTCGTGCGACATCGGATCGTCGCCCGCCACTTCGTAGGTGTCGCTCAGCTCGCGCAGGAAGAATTGTTCCGCCAGGCTTGGTTCCACGCCGTTTTCCAGCCGGGCGGCAATCAGCACCAGTTGCATGCGCAAACGCCTGAGCCGTTCATTCTCGGCATCGATGTAAGGCTGCAGGAAATCGAAGAACGCCTGCTTCTTGGCGGCAATGTCCTCGATCGAACCAAAGTCCGGCACGCCGGGCAGCGGCAGCGCTTCTTCAATAGGCGGCATCGTTGCGGGGAGCGGTTGCACTGGCCAATATTGCGGACGCAGATCGAGCCGCTGGCCGAGCAACAGCAGCAAGGACAGGACGACGCCATGGGTCAGTCTGCCAAGGTGGCGGTGTTTGCTTGCCTGCATGGGGGTCAAAATCCTGTCACAATCATGCGCGGGGCTGACATGAAATCGCCAGAATTCTAACACAATTGAGTTGCCGGCCTGCCAAGCACCTCACATTTTGCGGGATGCGTTGCGATCAAGAGCTTTAAGCAATTGATTAATAAGCGTTTATGCGTGATGACAACGCGGCGAGTCCGGCACCTGGACCAAGGCCCATTCGTCCGGTGTGTACAGATGCAGGGCCAGGGCATGCACTGGCCCCGCCAGTTCGTCAGCCACCTGGCGATACACCAGCTGGTGCCGCTTGACCTTGGGCAGGTCCTCGAAGGCGGCGCTCACCAGAACCAGCTTGAAGTGCGAATCGGTGCGCGGCCCGGCATGCATATGGCTTTCGTTGTGCAGTTCCAGGTGCAGCGGCGCGAAGGCATCCTTGACCTTGGTGGCGATGGCTTCCGATACGGGGAGGTTCATAGGCAATACCTAAAACGATGCGGCAACGCGGCCGGCTGATTACAATAGGCCGTTTTCGAGAACTGATCCGGAGCTGCACATGGCCATCGGTTGGTACCCGGGCCACATGCACAAGGCCCGCAAGGATATCACACAAGCCCTCAAGACCGTTGACGCCGTGCTGGAGCTGGTCGATGCGCGGCTGCCCTACGCCAGCGAAAACCCGCTGCTCAACCGGCTGATCGGCGAGGTGCGGCGCCTGCGCCTGTTGACCAAGGCCGACCTGGCCGATCCCGCCGTGACCGCCCTGTGGCAGGCGTACTACCAGGAACGCGGTCTGCTCACCCTGCCCTTCGACAAGGACGAGGGCAAGGCGCTGCGCCAGATACTGCAGTTCCTGCAGACCTCATTGCCGCCACGCACGAGCCGCCCCAACCGGGTACTGATCGTGGGCATTCCCAACGTGGGCAAATCGACGCTCATCAACCTCCTGGCGCAGCGCAAGCTGGCCAAGGTGGGCAACGAACCCGCCGTGACCAAGGCGCGCCAGGAAATCCGCCTGAATGAGTCCCTGGTGCTGCTGGATACCCCCGGCATCCTCTGGCCGCGACTGGAAGACCAGGACGCCGCCTACCGCCTGGCCGCCAGCGGCGCCATCCGCAATACTGCCATCGACCTGGCGGACGTGGGCCTGTACACGATCGCGCTGCTGGCCCGGCGCTATCCGGCGGCCCTGGGTGAGCGCTACGGCATCGAGACGCCGCAACAGCCGGCGCTGGAACTGCTGGAACAGGTGGGCAGGCGCCGCGGTTGTCTGGTGCGCGGCGGCGTGGACCTGACCAAGGCCGGCGAGGTGCTGCTGCAGGACCTGCGCAGCGGCAAGCTTGGCCCCATCAGCCTGGAAACTCCCGACGATATTCCTGCCGCCCCGCCGGAAGAAGCCTCGCCGCCCGCCTGATACCGTGGCAATCGCCGCCACGGTCCCGTACCATGCGCGCTTTTTTTCACACGAGCAGCCAGTGCCTTACGTAACCGGTCAACGTTTTCTCTGCGACGCCGAACCCGAGCTCGGCCTTGGCCAGATCATCGAAGTCGGCCATCGCACGCTCACCCTGGTGTTTGCCGCAAGCGAAACCACGCGCCAATACGCCATGCACAACTCGCCGCTCACGCGCATCGGTTTCGAACCCGGCGACCAGGTGAGCGACCGCCACCAGCAGCGCCTCGAAGTGCTCGCGGTGCGCGAGGAAGACGATCTGCTGCACTACACGGTGCGCGATGCCACTGGCGCCGAGTTCGTGCTGCCGGAAACCGAACTGTCGCCGCACCTCAGCCTGAGCCAGCCGCTCAAGCGCCTGTTGGCGCTGCAAACCGAGCCCGCGTCCTGGTTTCAGCTGCGCCGCGCGGCGCTGCAGGCGCAGGCGTTCATCGAACGCTCGCCGCTGCTGGGCCTGTCCGGCAATCGCACCGACCTGCTGCCGCACCAGCTCTACATTGCCAGTGAAGTGGCGCGCCGGCCGGCGCCACGGGTGTTGCTGAGCGACGAGGTCGGCCTCGGCAAGACCATCGAAGCCTGCCTGATCCTGCAGCAGCAATTGTTCAGCGGCCTGGCGCAGCGGGTGCTGATCGTGGTGCCGGATTCCCTGGTGCATCAGTGGCTGGTGGAACTGCTGCGCCGCTTCAATCTGCGCTTTGCCATTTTCGACGAGGAGCGCTGCGCGGCGTTGGAAGCCGCCGATTCCACCAATCCGTTCGACAGCGAACAACTGGTGCTGTGCAGCCCGCACTTTCTGCGGGACGCGCCGCACCGGCAGGAACAGATTCTGGCCAGCCAGTGGGATCTCTTGATCCTGGACGAAGCGCATCACTGGCTGCGGCAGACGGACGCCGGCGACGTCGCCAGCCCGCTCGTGCGGCAGTTCAGCCTTGCGGTGCCGGGCATGCTGCTGCTCACCGCCACGCCCGACCAGTTGGGCCCGCATTCCTATTTCACGCTGCTGTCGCTGCTAGACGCCGACCGTTTCCACGATTTCGACGCCTTCATGGCGGAACAGGCGCGCTACCGCGACCTGGCCGCCCTGCTCGATCCGCTGCTTGGCTATGCCGCGCTGACGCAGCCCGAGCGTGAAGCACTGCTGCAACAACTGGAAGCCTTTGCCAGCGATGCCGATCTGTGCGCGCGGCTGCAGGCATTGCGTGAAGCGGAAACCGCACAGCTTGCACCACGCAGCCAGGCGCTGCTCGACGCCCTGCTCGATCGCCACGGCACCGGCCGCATCGCTTTCCGCAACACGCGACGACAGGTGAGCGGCTTTCCCGCGCGCCGCCTGCAACAGGCCGCGCTGCCGCTGCCGCCGCTCTACCAGCCGCACGTGGCCGCCGTGGCGCCGGAACGGCAGTTCGGCCACGACGAAAGCTGGCTCAAGGAAGACCCTCGCCTGCCCTGGCTGTACCAGCTGTTGCGCGCGGAGCGCCGCGCCAAGTTTCTGCTGATCTGCCATACGCGCGGCGTGGCGGAAAGTCTCGAAGCCTATTTGCGCCTGCACCGCGGCATCGCCAGCGTGGTGTTCCACGAAGGCCTTAGCCTGGTGGAACGCGACCGCGCTAGCGCCTATTTCGCCGATCCCGACGAAGGCGCCCAGTTGCTGGTGTGTTCGGAAATCGGCAGCGAAGGCCGCAATTTCCAGTTCAGCCATCACCTTGTGCTGTTCGATCTGCCGGAACATCCGGATCTGCTGGAACAACGCATCGGCCGCCTGGACCGCATCGGCCAGCAGCACGACATCCAGATCCACGTGCCCTATTTCCCCAACACCGCCGGCAGCGTGCTGCTGCGCCTGTACCAGAGCCTCGGCATTTTCCAGACGCCCAATCCGGTGGCCGCGCAGCTGTGCCACGAGCTGCGCCAGGACATCGCCGCCTGCCTGGCACAGCCGGACGACGAACAGGCCTGCGCCGCCTTGCGCGCGCACGCCGAGCAGCGCAATGCGCAATTGCTGGAACAGCATCTGGCCGGACGCGACCGCCTGCTCGAATTGAACTCCTGCCGCCCACGCCAGGCGCAACAGCTGCTCGAACGCATCGCGGTGCAGGAAGCCGAGCAAAGTCCCGAGCCCTTCCTGCAGCAAGTGTTTGCCAGCTATGGACTGGAGGCCGAAAGCGGGCTCAATGCCACCCACACCGTGCGGCCGGCCGACGACATGCTGCTGGAAAGTTTTCCGCTCATTCCCGACGAAGGCTTTACCTACACACTGGATCGCGCCCGCGCCCTGAGCCGCGACGATCTGCCCTTCGTCACCTGGCTGCATCCGCTGGTACTGCAAAGCCTCGACCTGGTGCTGCAGACGCACTCGGGCAAATGCACCGTGGGCCTGTTGCGCGACAAACGCCTGGCGCCTGGCACGGTGGTGCTGGAAAGCCTTTATCGTGTCACGGTATCCGCGCCGGCCGCCCTGCAGGCCAAGCGCTGGTTTCCCGTGTCGATCCTGCGCAGCGTGGTGGATTCGCACAAACGCAGCATCGGCCGCTCGCTCACCGGGGAACAGTTGGACACTCGCAGTCAGCCGCTCGACCGCCAGCACGTACGCACCCTGATCAACGAACGCCGTCCGCTCATCCAGTTGTTGCACCGGCTTGGCCGCGGCGTGGCGGAAAAACAGCTGCCCGAACTGATCGCCGAGCGCACGCAGGCGATGCAGCAGGAACTGGACGACGAACTGCGGCGCCTGCGCGCGCTGCAACGCGTCAATCCCCAGGTGCGGCAGGAAGAACTCGATTATCTGGCGCGGCAGCGCGAAGCGCTCGGTGCGGCGTACGCGAGTGCCGAGCTGCAATTGGAGTGTCTGCGTTTGCTGTTGGCGGTGTGAGATTTTGCCGAAAGCATCACGCCGCCGCGCAATGCACCGCCACATACCGGGCCCACGGGGCAAAAACATGGTCTGATCCAGGCATTTGTACTAGCATGGCCGCCGAGTTTTCCACTATCGGGTGAGCCCACGCATGCAGTCCCCCACCACCGAATCCATTGCGCCGGCCGCGCAGGCCACCGCTTCCGCCTTTCTGCTCAAGCGCAGCCGCTTTCTGCCCACGCTCAACCTCACCGTCGAGGAATACGAGCATGTGCCCACCGGCGCCCTGCATTTCCACCTGGCCAGCGACAATCCGGAAAACGTATTTCTGGTGGCACTGCGCACGGTGCCGATGGATTCCACCGGCGTGGCGCACATTCTGGAACATACCGCACTGTGCGGCAGCCGCCGCTTTCCCGTGCGCGATCCGTTCTTCATGATGATCCGCCGTTCCATGAACACCTTCATGAACGCCTTCACCAGCAGCGACTGGACCGCCTACCCCTTCGCCAGCCAGAACCGCAAGGACTTCAACAATCTGCTGGAGGTGTACCTGGACGCGGTGTTCTTCTCCAACCTGGACGAACTCGATTTCGCCCAGGAAGGCCACCGCCTGGAATTCCAGCAGCCCGATGATCCGCAAAGTCCGCTTGAATACAAGGGCGTGGTATTCAACGAGATGAAAGGCGCGATGAGCTCTTCGAACAGCTATATCTGGCAGTTGCTCAGCGCCGCGCTTTTCCCCACCACTACCTACCACTACAACAGCGGCGGCGATCCCGAATACATTCCCGATCTCAGCTATGCCGAGCTCAAGGCCTTCTATCAAACGCATTATCACCCGAGCAACGCCATCTTCATGACCTATGGCGACATTCCCGCACAGGAACATCAGGCCCGCTTCCAGGCGCTTGCGCTCAAGGATTTCGACAAACTGGACGTGCACATCGCGGTGGGCGACGAACAGCGTTTCGCCGCGCCGCGCCGCATTACCGCGCACTACCCGCTGGACGAAGACGACGTTACCGACAAAAGCCATGTGCTGATGGCCTGGCTGCTGGGCAAGAGCACCAGCCTGGAAGAATTGTACAAGGCGCAATTGCTCAGCGCCGTGCTGCTGGACAACAGCGCCAGTCCGCTGTTGCAGGTGCTGGAAACCTCGTCGCTCGGCCGTTCGCCCTCGCCGCTGTGCGGCCTGGAGGATTCCTACCGGGAAATGAGCTTCATCTGCGGCCTGGAAGGCTGCGCGCCAGGCCTTGCCGATGATGTGGAACGTTTGATCCTCGACACCCTGCGCGAAGTGGCCGACACCGGCATCGCGCAGGACAAGGTGGAAGCCGCGCTGCATACGCTGGAACTGCATGCGCGTGAAATCAGCGGCGATTCCTATCCCTACGGCCTGCAGCTGATCCTGTCCGCGCTGTCCACCGCCACGCACCGCGGCGATCCGATCGAACTGCTCGACATCGATCCCGTGCTGGAAAAGCTGGCCGAGGACATCAAGGATCCGCAATACATTCCCCGCCTGATCCGCGAGTTGCTGTTGGACAATCCGCATCGCCTCACGCTCAGCGTCGACCCCGACACGGGCCTGAGCGAACGCGAGGCGCAGCGCGAACGCGAGCGGCTCGACGGCATCCAGGCCACGCTCGACGACGCCGAACGCGAGGCGATCGTGGCGCGCGCCCTGGCACTGCTGGAGCGCCAGAACCGCACGCCGGATGCCGAGATACTGCCCAAGGTGGAGCTTTCCGACGTGCCGGCCGAGGTCAAATGGCCCGAGGGCAGCACGCAACAGCTCGCCACCGCCTCCGGCCCCTGCAAGCTCACCCGCTACGCGCAGGGCACCAACGGCCTGAGCTATCAACAGGTGATCCTGGATCTGCCGGCGCTGAGCACCGAGCACACCGACCTCCTGCCCTACTACACCTCCTGCATGACGGAAGTGGGCATCGGCAACCGCTCCTATCTCGATGTACAGGCGCAGCAGGCGGCGGTGAGCGGCGGCATCGACGTGTATACCTCCATGCGCAACAAGGTCGGCACCGAACAGGACGTGCAAGGCTATCTGGTGCTGTCCAGCAAGGCGCTCTACCGCAAGCAGGCAGAGCTGACCGAACTGCTGCACGACACTCTGCACGGCTGCCGCTTCGACGAAACCGCGCGCCTGCATGAATTGATGCAGCAGATTCTGGGACGCAAGGAACAAAGCATCACCCAGCAGGGCCACAGCCTTGCCATGGGCGCCGCCTGCAGCCGCATGAGTCCGCTGTCGTGGCTCGGCTACCAATCGGGTGGCCTCGAGGGTATCCGCCAACTCAAACAATTGGTCAAGAATCTCGAGAACCCCGATCGCCTCAATGATTTCGCCGCGCAGCTCGCCGACACCCATCGCGCCGTGCTGCAGGGCAAACCGCAGTTCCTGTTGATCGCCGAGGAAAACGCCCAGGATGCGCTGCTGGAAGACGTGCGCGCGGTATGGCAGAACGCCAACCCAAGCGCCGCCACGCCCGCGCATTTCACCCTGCCGGCGCTGCGCGAGCAGACCAACGAGGCCTGGCTGACCAGCACCCAGGTGAACTTCTGCGCCATGGCCTTCCCCTCCGTCACGCCGCCGCATCCGGATGCCGCCGCGCTGACGGTACTGGCCGGCTTCCTGCGCAATGGCTTTCTGCATCGCGCCATCCGCGAACAGGGCGGCGCCTACGGCGGCGGCGCCTCGCAGGATTCGAGCTCGGCGTCGTTCCGCTTTTTCTCCTACCGGGATCCGCGCCTGAGCGAAACGTTGGACGACTTCCGCCGCAGCATCGACTGGATGCTCGACAATCCGCATGAATACAGCCAGTTGGAGGAAGCCATACTCGGCGTCATTTCCAGCCTGGACAAGCCCGCCTCCCCCGCGGGCTCGGCGAAACAGGCCTTTCACAACGAGCTGTTCGGCCGCACCAAGGCGCAGCGCGCCGAATTCCGCCGCCAGGTGCTGGCGGTGAGCATCGACGACCTGAAGGCGGTCACGGCGCGCTACCTGGATCCCGCCAAGGCCAGCCTCGGCATCGTCAGCCACAAGGGCAAGCAGAAGGAACTGGAAGGTCTGCGCCTGGCGCTGCATCAATTGTAGGAAAGCGCATGCGCCGGGGAACTTTGGCGCGGCTTTGCGTTCTGAACAGTGGGATGGATGATTTGTGGCCTGGTGTCACTGTCCCGCGAATGACTGAACCTGGTGGCAAAGTGCCACCAGGTTTTTTTATTGGGCTAAGGGCTTTTTATTTTATTGGGCTAAGGGCTTTTGTATTCCTGTTACACAGCAGTAAGCAATGACTTTCTCTCGACTCTCAGCAGCGTCAGCGAGGCGCCGATGATGAGGACGATGCTGACCAGGATCCACGGCGTTATCGGTTCATCGAACAGCAAGGCCGCGAAAACGATGGCGTAAACCGGCTCCAAGGCCACGAAACCGCTGCACGTGCTGGCGGAAATGCGCTTGAGCGCATAGAGGTAGAGCAACAGCATGACCGCGGTGTTGAACACGCCCAGCGCCACCAGCGCCAGCCAATCCCCCAGGCGCGCCGGCACCGGCGCCGCGAAGAACAGGGCCGGCACCAGCAGCGCGAAGACGATGCCGTTCTGACAGAGCGACAGCGCCGCGGGCGTCAGCGGCTGCTCCATCATCTGGCTGGCGCGCCAGAACAGCGCATACGTGAGCGCCGACGCCAGTCCGGCAACGGTCCCGCCGACATTGCCTGCCCCATCGCCCGGCTCCACCAGCAGCGCCACCGCGATGATGATGACCCCCCCCACCAGCAGTTCCGCCGGCCCCGGCAGTCGGTGCCGCCGGGCGGCTTCGACGAGCACCGTGAACAAGGGAAACGTGGCAAACGTCAGGGTGGCCACGGCAACCCCCGCCAGCTGCACCGACATGAAGAACGTCAACCAATGGGCAGCCAGCAGCAAGCCGCTCACGCCCAGGATTGCCCAGGCGCCGGCCGGGATGGCCCAGAGGCTCGTGGTGAATCCGCCCACCAGTGCCAGCGCCAACGCGCCGAACGCCGCCCGCATGGCGACGATCCAGACCGGGGAAACGTCCAGCTTGCCGTAAAGCGCCGCGGTGCCGAAGATCACCGCGGCAACGTTGATTGCCAATACACCCTGGGTTTTAGCCTGCAGCGGCCAGGCTTTCACGCCTGCGCCCTGGTCTTGCGCACCAGGTCGTAGGCCGCCTTGATTTCCAGTGTCTTGCGATGGGCGATGTCCATCATTTCCTGCGGCAGGCCCTTGGCCACCAGCTTGTCGGGATGATGCTGGCTCATCAATCGGCGGTAGGCCTTCTTGAGTTCCGCATCGGACGCCTGGGCGCCGACGCCAAGCAGTTTGTAGGCATCGCGCAGCGCCGCGGCGGAATCGGGCCGGTTCTCCCGCATCTGTCGCCCCGCCTGGTGCCGGCTCAGTATCGCTTCGAATTCATGCACGCTGAAGCCGAGCGCCGTGGCCGTCTGCAGCAGCACCTTGCGTTCGATACGGTGCAGGTCGCCATCGGCAAACGCCGTGGCGGCGAGGATTTCCAGGAACATCTGCAACAGATGCCGGCGCCGTTGGCATTCCGCCTTGAATTGCTGCAGCACCTGTTCGGCGGGAAAGCCATCGGCCTTGCCGTCGTTGAACAGGCGGATCGCCACCTTGCGCTGCGCCGCGTTCAGCCGCATCTGTTGCATCACCGACTCGGCCAGGGTGATTTCCTGCGGCGTGACCACCCCATCGGATTTGGCCAGATACCCCATCATGCTGAACGTGGTGGTGAAAAAGGCCGACTGGATGCGTTCCACGTCGCCCCCGCCCTGCCCAAAATCGGCGAAGCTGTTCAGGCCGCGATCGAAATTATGGCCCACGGCGGCGCCAAGCATGGCGCCAAGCGGGCCACCCAGCATGAAGCCGAACGTGCCGCCGATCAGTTTGCCCCACCAGCTCAAAACAACAACCTCCGCAGCCAGCTGCGCCCCAATCGGCTTTCGCAGGTTTGCAGCTGGGTTTCATAACGGGATGCATTGCTCTGCACGTTGCGCGCGGCAGAGAGCAGCCATTCCTTGCCGGCATAGGTGCCACGCCGGTAGCCGCCATTGCCTTCGTGGTATGCCAGGTACAGGCTGTAGGCATCACTTGGCGGAATGCCATTCTGGCGTACCGACATGTGGTTGTACCAGGCCACGAAATCCACCGCGTCGGCAAAATTCGAACGCCGTGCGAACCAATTGCCCGAGGCGTCCTTGTAATCGCTCCAGGTGCTGTCGAGCGCCTGCGCGTAGCCGAAGGCATTGGAGGGCCGCGGGCCGGGAATGATCCACAGGATGCGGGTGCGCGGCGGCTTGGCGCGGGCGCGAAACCCCGATTCCCGCTCGATGAACGCCATGGAAACCGGCACCGGGATGTCCCAGCGGTCCTGCGCCTTGCGGGCCGCCTTGAACCAGCTGGAACGTTCTTCGAACATGCTGCACACGTTGGCGGTATTGGAGGGCGTCGAGGCGCAGGCGCCAAGCAGCAGCACAAGGGGAAT
The DNA here is from genome assembly GCA_035555995.1 of Hyphomicrobiales bacterium. Lineage (GTDB taxonomy): Bacteria > Pseudomonadota > Gammaproteobacteria > Pseudomonadales > Pseudohongiellaceae > CAILUG01. The sequence continues at coordinate 12,961 of DATMFX010000388.1, forward strand.
GAGCAGGAATCGTATCGGGCGCATGGAGGGCTCGGCTGGGTCCGGTACAGTCGCGACACGGCGCCTGTGACACGGCACAGGCAGCCAGAACAGCCGCTACTTTACCGCGCTTCGAGCGCTGTGTCGTGTCCCTGTTACTCCGGGGCCGGCAGGACGTCGTGTTCCTTCAGCAAAGCCAGCAGCGCCTCTTCGTCGATCACCTGCACGCCAAGCTCCTCCGCCGTGGCCAGTTTGGAGCCGGCGCCGGGACCCGCCACCACGGTGTGGGTCTTTTTCGACACGCTGCCGGCCACCTTGGCGCCAAGCTGCTGCAGCAGCGCCTTGGCGGCGCTGCGTTCCAGGCTTTCCAGCGTGCCGGTAAGTACCCAGGTCTGTCCCAGGAGCGGCTGCAGCGCGGCTTCGGTCGGCGCCTGCTCCGGGGGGGCGACGCCAAGTGCCATCAGGCGCGCCAAGAGCGCCCGGTTGCCTTCCTGCGCGAAAAAGTCGGCGATGCGCTGTGCCACCACCGGGCCGATGTCGGGAATGGTTTCCAGCACTTCACGGGAGGTATCGAGCAAGCGCTGCAGGTTGCCGTAGTGCGTGGCCAGCGCCAGCGCGGTGGCCTCGCCCACTTCGCGGATGCCGAGCGCGAACAGGAAGCGCGCCAGCGGCATGCGCTTGCTGCGTTCGATGCCGTCCAGCACGTTCTGCGCGGACTTTTCCCCCATGCGCTCGAGCGCGGCGAGGGTGTCGAGGTTGAGCCGCGCCGGGTCGTACAGATCGGCCATCGAACTCACCAGGCCCTGTTCCACCAGTTGCTGCACCAGCTTGGTACCAAGCCCCTCGATGTCCATGGCGCCGCGCGAAGCATAATGGATCAGGGTCTGTTCCAATTGCGCGCGGCAGACCAACCCGCCGCTGCAGCGCAGTAGCACGCCGCCCTCTTCCTGCGTTACCGCGCTGTCGCACACCGGGCAACGTGCCGGCGGCGTGATGGCGCGCGGGATGATGGCTTCCGGGTGCTCGGCTTCCTGCGCGGGCGCCACGGTTTTCTGCACGATCTTGGGAATCACGTCGCCGGCGCGGCGCACGATCACCCAATCACCCACGCGAATGCCAAGGCGCGCCACCTCGTCCATGTTGTGCAGGGTGGCGTTGCTCACGGTGGCGCCGCCCACGAATACCGGCCTAAGCCGGGCCACCGGCGTGATGGTGCCGGTGCGTCCCACCTGGAATTCCACGTCGCGCAGCAGGGTGGTCACTTCCTCGGCCGGAAATTTGTAGGCCATGGCCCAGCGCGGCGTGCGCGCGTTGAAGCCGAGCTGGCGCTGCAAGGCCAGGCTGTCCACCTTGACCACCACGCCGTCGATTTCGTAATCCAGGGCATTGCGCTGCGCCAGCACTTCCGCGCAATAGGCATGGCAGGCGGTGATGTCCGGCACCGTGCGGCGCAGCGGGCTCACCGGGAAACCGAGTGCGGCAAGCACCTTGAACTGGCCGTCGAGCGTGTCCGGCAATTCACCGCCGTCCACCTCGCCCACGCCATAGCAGAAGAAACACAGCGGACGCGTGGCGGTGATGCGCGCGTCCTTCTGGCGCAGCATGCCGGCGGCGGCATTACGTGGATTGACGAAGGTGCGCTCGCCCTTTTCCTGCGCCTCCCGGTTCATGTGCGCGAAACCGCTCTTGCGCATGTACACCTCGCCGCGCACTTCCAGCAGCCTTGGGCAGTGCTTGCCGACAAGCTTGTGGGGCACGTCGCCGATGGTGCGCACGTTGTGCGTGATGTCCTCGCCGGTGCTGCCGTCTCCCCGGGTGGCGGCCTGCACCAGTTGCCCTTGCTCGTAGCGCAGGCTCACGGCAACGCCGTCGATCTTGGGTTCGCAGCTGTAGTCGAGCGGTTCCTCGCTTGCCAGGCGCTTGCGGAGGCGTTCCTCGAAACGGTTCAGTTCGTCCTCGTTGAACACCTTGTCCAGCGACAACATGGGAATGCGGTGCGTTACCTGTGCAAAGCCGGTGACGGGCGCGCTACCGACACGCTGCGTGGGGGAATCGAGGCTGGCGAATTCGGGATGGGCGGCTTCGAGCTGCAGCAGCCGCTGGAACAGCAGGTCGTATTCCTGGTCGGTGATTTCCGGGCGGTCCTGCTGGTGGTAAAGACGGTTGTGGCGTTCGACTTCGCGCCGCAGCGCCTCGATCTCGCGCTGGGGGTCCTGGGGCGTGTTCATGGGGAATGCGCCGGCGCTATTTGCGCGACAGCAGACTGAGTTCGAAGTCGCGGATGCGCTGGCGCGAATGTTCGATGGTCTGGCGGGTGAAGACGCTGCGGTTCTCATCCTTCAGTTCGCCTTCGAGTCCGTCGCGCAGCGCGGTGGCGGTGGCAAGCATCAGTTCGAAGGACTCCATGTTGCCGTACTTGTTCGGCAGTTGCAGGAAGAAGCTGAGGCCGGGCGTGGAAAACCCGTCCATGGCGGCAAGATCGAACGTGCCCGGCTTGACCATGTTGGCCATGCTGAACACCACCCGTCCGTTGCCGTCGGCGCTTTCGTGGCGGTGGAAGATGCTCATTTCGCCGAGTTGCATGCCCTGCTGGCGCAACACGGGCAAGAGATCCTCACCGAAGAAATGATACCCGTGCCGGGCCATGACGTTGATGATGAGCACCTCGGTGGGTCCTTCGACCTCGCTCACCTCGTCCCCGGCATCCAGCGGTTCGGCCGCGGCCTGGGGCTCCTCGTCGAACAGTTCCTTCTGCTGCTGCCGCCCAAGCAGGGACTTGCTGAAAAACGCCAGGCGCTCCGCCTTGTCCTTGCCGTATTCCCTGGCCTTGCGTTCTTCCGGGGACGCCTCGATCCGCGCCGTTTCGGGCGCGGGTTCGAGTCCACTCACGGGTTCCGCGAACAGCGGTTCGTCCTGCAGGAAGGATTCGTCGAAATCCTCCAGCAGCACTTCCTCGTCCGGGAGATCCGCAGGGGGTTCCTCGGCGTCGCCGAAGCCCGGTTCTATGCGGACTTCGGGAGCCGGCGGCGGACGCGAGAAATGGCTGGCGGCACGGGCGTAGGTTTCCTCCAGCAACGTCGGCTCGCTTTCGTAGTCGCCGCTGTACTGTTCGCCCTCTTCCTCGTCGTCCCAGTCGTCCTCATCCTCGTCGTCTTCATCGTCCTCGTCTTCGTCGTCATCCTCGTCGTCGTCTTCGTCCCACTCGTCGTCCCAGTCGTCCTCTTCCTCGTCATCCTCGTCGTCCTGACGCCGCCGTGGATAGCCTTCCTCCTCGTCGTCATCCTCTTCGTCGTCGTCCTCGTAGTCGTCGTCATCCTCTTCGTCTTCGTCGTCCCAGTCGTCTTCGTCTTCGTCTTCGTCGTCGAAGTCTTCGTCGTCCTCGTCGAAGTCGTCCTCATCCTCGTCTTCGTCGTCATAGGCGGGATCGCGCCCGGCCGACGGCGCGATGCCGCTTCTGCCAAGCTTCTCCAGCTCTTCCAACTGCACGTCCAGCATCTCATTTCCCTCCACGGCGTTACTGCGAACCTCTCCCGAAGATGCTTCGTCCTCGAACAGCTCGGGCGCAAATTGTTGTGGCGCTTGTGCCGACACGAATACGTTGGCGTGTTCTATCGTCGTTTCTTCCAGCTCCACCGCATCCATCAGCACCGGCACGGCATCGTGACCGCTCTTTTCACTACCGGCCGCGGCCGCCGTGGCATCCGCGCCGCCCTGCAGGCCGTTCTTGAGCTTGAGCTTGGGCGCGGGTTTGCGGGAAATGGGCACCTCACCGTCGCGGGTCAAGGTGCGGGCACCGCCGTTCGGCAGTTCGGAATTGGACAGCGCGTCCTCGGGAGCATCCACGTTGCCGCGCAGAAAGCTTTTGTCGAGCTTCATCACCACGCGGTCGCCGCGCCCGCGCCATTTGCGGCGCAGGCCATCGAGCACCACCGCCACGATGAGCAGGATGAGGATGATGACGAGTAGATCGGTAGTCTGCCCCATCAGTCTGCCCGCCGTTTGCAAATCAAGGGTTGGAACATGTGCGCCTGTCGTGCCTGTCTGGTGCCGGATGTGCCGGCGTTGCCGAGTATTCTCGCGCGGGTGTACTCCGCCGCGCTACATCGCCGCCAGTTCGGTGGCCTCGTCGATATCCACGCTCACCAACCGCGATACGCCGGGTTCGTGCATGGTAACCCCGAGCAACTGGTTGGCGCTCTCCATGGTCAGGCGATTGTGCGTGATATAGATGAACTGGACAACTTCCGACATTTCCTTGACCAGGTTAGCGTAACGGCCCACGTTGGCATCGTCGAGCGGCGCGTCCACCTCGTCCAGCATGCAGAAGGGAGAGGGGTTGAGCTGGAAGATCGAGAACACCAGCGCGATCGCCGTCATGGCCTTCTCGCCGCCCGACAACAGATGGATGGTGCTGTTCTTCTTGCCCGGCGGGCGCGCCATGATGGCGACCCCGGTATCGAGCAGGTCCTCGCCCACCATGTCGAGGTAGGCATGGCCGCCGCCGAACACCTTGGGAAACAGCTGCTGCAGGCCGTTGTTGATCTTGTCGAAGGTTTCCTTGAAGCGGGTGCGCGTTTCCTTGTCGATCTTGCGGATGGCGTTTTCCAGCGTGCTGAGCGCCTTTTCCAGCTCCTCGTTCTGGGCGTCGAGATAGACCTTGCGCTGCGACTGGGTTTCGTATTCCTCGATGGCGGCCAGGTTGATCGGCCCCAGGCGCTGGATGCGCTGGCCGATCTGTTCCAGGGACTGTTCACAGCCGGATTCATTGCAGTCTTCAGGCAGCGCTTCCAGCACGGCCTGTAGCTGGTAGGCGAGTTCCTGCAGTTGCTGTTCCAGCGCGGCGCGCTTGACCGTGGCGCCCTCGATGCCCAGGCGATGCTCGACCAGGGCGTCGCGCAGGCGCTGGCTGGCGTCCTGGCTCTGGCCGCGCTGCGTTTCCAGTTCGCGCAGCTGGTGGTCGATGTCGTCCACTGCGTTCTTGGCGGCGGTGAGTTCGCGTTCGATGTCCTGGCGCGCGGCGAGCTTGACGTCCAGTTCGGCTTTGAGGCCGGGGATCGGATCGTCGGTGTTCTTCAGGTGCAGTTGCAGCTGGTCGCGGCGCTGCTCGTAGCCGCGCACCTGCACCGTGCTGCGTTCCAGCGACACTTTCAGTGAACTGAGCTGGGCCAGCATGGTCTGGTGGCGCAGGGCCAGCTGATGCGCCTGGTCGCGGTCCTGCCGCGCCTTCTGGCGGGCTTCGTCCAGCACGCGGCGGCATTCGTCGCGGCTTTGCAGATGTTCCTCGCGGCGGGCGCTGTCCGCTTCCATCTGGTCCAGCGCCGCCTGCAGGCTGCTGCGGGCGTTGGTGATGTTCTGCTGTTCGGTCTGCAACTGCCGCTCGAGCTCGTCGATTTCGTGGCGCAGGCGTTTGCGGCGTTCACTCACCTGCTCGATCTTCATCAGGCGGGCGGAACGGTCGGCGCTGTATTCGGTAAGGCTGCGGTTCACGTCGCCAAGCTGGCGGATGATGTCTTCCTTGCGCTGTTCCCGTTCGCGCAGCTGCTGCTGCAGGTCTTCGGATTCTTCCAGCAGGCCATCGATCAGGGCGTCGAGTTCGGCAATGGTTGCCGCCAGCTGCCCCAGTTCCTCCTGCCGCTGGATCATGCCCGCGCGCGGATCGAAACCGCGCGCCAGACGCAGCCAGTCGCTGCCGAGCCAGATGCCGTCGCGGGTGACCAGGGATTCTCCCGGGCGCAGCGCTGCGCGCAGGTCCAGCGCCTGGTCCAGGGTGTCGACGGCATAGACGCCGCCAAGCAGGCTGTCGAGCGGAAATTCCGCGCTGGCCTTGGCCGCCAGTGCATGTGCCGCCAGTGCCGCGTTGGTGGGTGCCGCCGCCGCCGGCTGGCGGTCGCGCAGCGTCAACAACCCTTTGTCGAACGCAGGCAGCACACCGCCGAAGCTGGCGATGTCGTCCACGCAGATCGCCTGCAGGTGTTCGCCAAGCACCAGTTCCAGCGCCGTTTCCCAGCCATGTTCCACCTTCAGGCCGTCCACCAGGCGCGGTTTGGTGTGCAGTTGCTGCTCGCGCAGCCAATGCTGCTGATCCTGTTCCTGCGCGCCAAGCGCCTGTTGCTGCAAGGCCTCCAGCGACGATTGCCGCCCCAGCAGGGTCTGCAGGCGGCTGCGTTCCTGGTTGAGGCGTTCACTGCTTGCCTTGAGCGCCTGGCGGGTGGCGTCGATTTCGCCGCTGAGCCCGGCGCTGTCGCGCTCCAGGCTGCTCTGCTGCATGCTGAGCTCGCCCAGGTTGTGTTCCAGCAAGGCCAACTGTTCGCTTTCGGGATCGGTGGCCAGCCCTTCGAGTTCGCGGCTCAGGTTGGTCTTGCGCGCCAGACCGCGGTCGACGATGTTCTCCAGGTGGTTGATGCGCTGCTGTTCCACCTCGGCCTTGCGCTGGATGCCGGCGGATTCCTGGTTGAACTGGTCCCATTCGCCCTGCCAGCGCAGCATGGCCTGTTCGGCTTCGTCCAGCGCGGCGCTGGCCAGTTCCTCCTGCTCGCGCACGCCGTCGAGCTGCGGCTCGAGCATGGCGGTTTCTTCGTCCAGCGCGGCGATCTTGTCGAGGTCGGTGCTCAGCTCGGCCTGGGTACGTTCCAGCGATTCGCGCGTGGCGCGCAGGTCTTCCTCCAGCTGCATCTTGCGCTGGCGCTGGTGTTCGATGTTCTGTTCCAGGCGCGACACTTCGCCGCCAAGGCCGTAATAGGTGGCCTGCACCCGCTGGTAGGTTTCGTGCGCGTCCACGCCGCCGTCGCGCAGGCGCTCGATTTCGGCCTCCACCGCGCGGTAGCGGGCGTTGCTGGCTTCCAATTGCACTTCCAGCTCGCCGATCAGCCCCTGCGATTCGTTCACTTCGCGATCCAGGCGCTGCCAGCGCAGCGACGCCAGGCGTGCCGTGGTGTCGCGTTCTTCCTGCTTGTATTCCCGGTATTTTTCCGCGGAACGAGCCTGGCGCTGCAGATGCTGCAGCTGGCGGTCCAGTTCCTCGCGGATGTCGGTGAGACGCTCGAGGTTTTCCTTGGTGCGACTGATGCGGCTTTCGGTTTCCTTGCGCCGCTCCTTGTACTTGGAAATGCCCGCGGCTTCCTCGATGAAGACGCGCAGGTCCTCGGGCTTGGATTCGATGAGGCGCGACACCATGCCCTGCTCGATGATCGAGTAGCTGCGCGGTCCCAGGCCGGTGCCGAGGAAGATGTCGGTGATGTCGCGGCGGCGGCACTTGGTGCCGTTGAGCATGTAGGTGCTCTGCGCGTCGCTGTTGACGATGCGCTTGATCGAAATTTCGTTGAAACCGGCGTATTCGCCGGTGACGGTACGGTCGCTGTTGTCGAACACCAGCTCCACCGACGCCTGGCCCACCGGCTTGCGGTTGGACGAACCGTTGAAGATCACGTCCGTCATGGACTCGCCACGCAGGTTCTTGGCCGAACTTTCGCCCATCACCCAGCGCACCGCGTCGATGATGTTGGACTTGCCGCAACCGTTCGGGCCTACGACGGCGCAAAGGTTGCTTGGGAAGTTGACTGTAGTGGGGTCGACGAAGGACTTGAAGCCGGCGAGCTTGATACTTTTCAGACGCATTGAACGCGCTTTTCCTGCTTGGACGTGGCTATTGCAATCGCCGCAGTGTAGCCGAATCACCTGGCAAACTCACCAGGGAATTTGGCGCTTTGCAGCGCAGGTCACCACCCGCCGGAACGGGCCGATCCAAGCAATATAACTTACATTAAAAATAAGTTTTAATTATTTGATTTAATTATTCTTTATCTCTTAAATAACAATCATGGCCAACTACTTCACTGCAGCGAACGGCAACCCCACGTAATTGCGTGCGATGGCCTGCTGACCTTCCGGGGAACGGGTGAAATAATCCAGCTCCGCGATGCGGATGCGGGCATCGAAGGCATCGTCCGAGAGGCGGTGCAGCATCGAGGTCATCCACCAGGAAAAACGCTCTGCCTTCCACACCCGGTCCAGCGCCAGCGGCGAGTAGGCCGCCAACAGATCCAGGCGCCCCTGGTGATACACCTTGTCCAGGATGCGGAACAGATAATTGACGTCGCTCGCAGCCAGGTTCAGCCCCTTGGCGCCCGTGGGCGGCACGATGTGGGCGGCATCGCCCACCAGGAACAGCCGCCCGTGCTGCATCGGCTCCACCACGAAACTGCGCAGCCCGGCGATGCTCATTTCCAGCGCCGGCCCGGTGACCAGCTCGCTCGCATAAGGCTCGGGCAGACGCCGGCGCAGCTCGTCCCAGAAACGTTCGGCGGACCAGTTCTCCACCTTCTCGTCCATCGGCACCTGCACGTAATAGCGGCTGCGCGTGAGCGACCGCATGCTGCTCAGCGAAAAACCGCGTTCGTGCGCGCCGTAGATGATCTCGTGCGACACCGGCGGCGTATCCGCCATCAACCCAAGCCAGCCAAACGGGTACACCTTTTCGTACACCCGCCGCGCGGCGTC
>DATMFX010000389.1:0-3929 GCA_035555995.1 Hyphomicrobiales bacterium
AACCCGCCTCCAAGGTTGGCTTCACGGTGGTGGACGCCGCATGCGGGCATGCTCTGTGCCATGGGATTCTGGCTGCATTGTTGCGTCGCGAGCGAACCGGCCGTGGTGAAGTGGTGCGTGTCAGCCTGTACGACGTGGCGCTGCACCTGCAGACTGGTCCGATCGTCGAATACCTGATGACAGGGGTCCAATCTGAACGAAGCGGCAACAGTGCGCCGCTGTCCGCACCTGCGGATTTATTTCGGTGCGCGGATGGAGAGGTGGTCATCTCCGCCTACTTCGATGCCCACTGGATGAAATTCGCTGAGTTGATTGAAGCGCCGCTGCTTCTTGAAGATCCGCGTTTCTCGACGGGCGCTTTGCGGGTCGTCAATCGCGCGGCGTTGACCGTTGCCATCGAGAACAAGCTGGCTGCGCGAAGTGCCACAGAATGGGCAACTCTATTGCAGGCTCATGGGCTGCTCGCGGGGCTTGTGAAGGATTATGCAGCGGTGACGGCAGACAATCTGACACGGGAAGTAGGCGCCATTCAAGCTCTGGATGAGGGTTTCGGAATCCGAAATCCGATCGTGCTGGAGAAGACAGTGGCGCCGGGCATGCTGCCCCGGCAAGAGCTGACCGGCATCGACGCTGTCGCCGGTTTTGGAGCAACGGTGCGCGGCGCTGCGGCATAAAAGCTATCAACGTTTTCCTTGCTGATTATTGTGGTGCGTGATCGGGAGTGCAGGGCTGTAGGGGTACCCAACAGTTCCATGTTTTCCACGAGTACACCGCCTTTTCAGACTCAAGATCTCACCATGACCACTAATTCTCCCCTGCTGCTCGAACGCTACGGTGCTGTGGCGTCCATCTGCTTTAACCGGCCCTCGGCGCTCAACGCCATTGACCCGCCTATGGCGCGCGCGCTCCTCGCCGCTGTCCGGCAACTGGCTGCGGACCAAAGTGTCCGGGCGGTGATCATGCGCGGCGCGGGCAAGGGCTTTATGGCAGGGGGTGACCTAGCCGTGCTCAGCGCCGATCCTCGGCGCGGCGCTGTTGAGCTGATTGAGCCGCTGCATGAGGCTATCCGTGTGCTTGACGCTATGAACGCTCCGCTTGTTGCGCAGGTTCATGGTGTTGCCGCGGGTGCGGGACTGAGCCTCATGCTGCAAGCCGACTTCGTACTTGCCGCCGTTGGCACGCGCTTCAACCTTGCCTACGCGAATATCGGCGCCAGTTGCGATGTCGGCGCGTCCTGGGCCCTGCCCCGCCGGGTGGGACTGAGGCGCGCGCTAGAGATGGCGCTGCTAAGCGAAACGCACGACGCCGAAGCTGCTGAGCGCATGGGTTTGATCTCCCGTGTGGTGCCGGCCGAGGAGTTGAGTGCCGAGGCTTTGGCACTGGCTCACCGATTGGCAAGCGGCCCCACTCTCGCCTTAGGACATCTGCGCCGGCTAATGCGCAGCTCGCTCGACCATGACTTGGCGAGCCAGCTCGACGCAGAGGCGGCAGCATTTCAGGTCTGCGCGGACTCCGACGACTTCCGCATCGGCGTTGACGCTTTCCTTGGTCGAAAGACCCCGACCTTTACCGGGCGCTGAGTGCTGTTTGCGCTGCTCTTCTTACAATCTCACCCCGACAAGACTTCAACCTATGACCACCCGCGACATCTTCGTGATCGCCGCCGCCCGCACCGCCATCGGCACCTTCGGCGGCGCGCTTAAAGACGTGCCAAACACCCAGCTGGCCACTACGGCGGTGAAAGCCGCCCTCACGCGCAGCGGAGTGGCGCCCGATGCCATAGGCCACGTGGTAATGGGCAACGTGATTCCCACCGACGCCAGGGACGCCTATCTGAGCCGCGTGGCCGCGGTGGATGCGGGCATTCCCATCGAAACGCCGGCTTTTAACGTCAACCGGCTGTGTGGCTCGGGCTTACAGGCCATCGTGTCTGCGGCGCAGTCCATCGCGCAGGGGGACTGCGACATCGCTATCGGTGGCGGTTCCGAGTCGATGAGCCGCGGTCCGTACTTTGACACCGCTGCGCGCTACGGCATGCGTATGGGTGATGCTAAGCTCATCGATTACATGCTGGGCATCCTGCACGATCCGTGGGAGAAGATCCACATGGGCATCACGGCCGAAAACGTGGCGGAGCGCTACAAGATTTCGCGCGAGATGCAGGACGAGTTGGCCGCATTGAGCCAGCAGCGCGCCGCCGCCGCTATCGAGGCCGGCCGCTTCAAGGAACAGATCGTGGGTGTCGAAATCAAGACGCGCAAGGGCGTGGTTGTATTCGACACCGACGAGCACGTGCGCGCCGACACCACCGTGCAGATGCTGGCGGGAATGAAGCCGGCCTTCAAGAAGGAAGGCGGCAGCGTCACGGCGGGCAATGCCTCTGGTATCAACGACGGCGCGGCCGCCGTGGTGCTAGCCGAAGGCGCACGCGTGAAGGCGCTAGGCCTGAAGCCCTTGGCGCGCCTCGTAGGCTACGCGCATGCGGGCGTTGAGCCGGCTTACATGGGTATCGGTCCTGTGCCGGCCACACGCAAGGTGTTGGAGCGCACCGGCCTGAAGGTGGGCGACCTGGACGTCATCGAGTCCAACGAGGCCTTTGCCGCGCAGGCATGCGCGGTGATTCAGGAACTGGGGCTCAATCCCGCGAAGGTGAATCCGAACGGCTCGGGCATCTCGCTGGGCCACCCGGTGGGCGCCACCGGCGCCATTATCGCCACCAAGGCGATTGCCGAGTTGCACCGCGTGCAGGGCCGCTATGCGCTGGTTACCATGTGCATCGGCGGCGGCCAGGGCATCGCAGCGGTGTTCGAAAGGGTTTGAGCACCAATCAAAACTTGCGTTTGGACGTTGACTGAAAAGTAAGCACCCGGCGAGCAAGTCTAGAGGGCTTGCATTGTCCCCGATAGTGTCCAACACTTCTAGGCGGACACCATGTCGAAGACAGAATTATCGCCGTTGCCTCAGCGCCGGTCGTACCCGAAGGCACCAAAGGCACAGATCGTGGCCCAGTGCAGCCAGCCGGGAATATCCATTGCCGGTGTGGCCCTATCGCACGGCGTGAACGCAAACTTGGTGCACAAATGGATCTGCCTGGTTGAACGGCAGTCCGCCGTAACGCCGGGGTTCGTGCTAGTCGCGTTGCCAGCGTTGTCCTCGGCAGGTCGTCACATTGCGATTCGCTTGTCGCGTGGTCCCGCGCCAGCGACGGTGCAATGGCCCGTGAGCGAAGCTTCGTGCATGCCTGGCGTGGCTAAGTGAGCGGCGGCGGTCGTCCGTGTCGATGCGATCTGGCCGGCCACCGAGCCCCTGGAAATGCGCGCCGGCATCGAGACGGCATTGGCCCGGGTGGTGGCGGTGTTCGGCGTGTCTCGCCTGCACCAAGCCTATTGCTTCGCAAACTGGCGGGCCAATCGCATGAAGGTGCTGGTACACGACAGGATCGGCGTGTGGCTGTCCACGTCGTTTGGGACACAGAAAACTGCTCTTCACCGGCGATGAGAAGCGCGGGATGAATAGCGCAGTTGCTGTCCAACGCGAGGTCGTTGGTAAGTCGAGGATGAGGCGCATCGACTGGCCTAAAAAGCCATGCGGAGGGATGGTTCCAAGGATGGTCTCAGGATGTAGTGGACCTGAAGCTGGACGGAACACGAAGTTCGTAGCGTTCCAGGCGCGGCGTGTGGGGCGTGGCAGCGTGGATAGCGGAACCACTGCTCTCGATCACAGAAGCGATGGCCCCACTTTCGCCGTGCCCGTAGTCCGATCACACCTCCCGGCCTTTCGCAGGACCGACTGGGTCGGCTGGTAACGCGTCGGTTCATTGCTTGACGTCACCCCCGTTTCGCAGCAGTTGAAAACTAGAATTCGGTCGGCTCAGGCAGGCTGACCTGCTGTGTTTTGGCGTATTCACTCGGGGTCAGCATGCCGAGCGA
>DATMFX010000390.1:0-9588 GCA_035555995.1 Hyphomicrobiales bacterium
TTCCATCAAGGTGGTGCCGGAAATGGACCAGCGCCGGATTCGTCTGGCGGGCTTCGTCGTGCCGCTCGATTACGACGAGCAGGAGCACGTCACGCGTTTCTTTCTCGTGCCCTACTTCGGCGCCTGCATCCATACCCCGCCACCGCCGCCGAACCAGATCGTGTACGTGTCCTACTCCAAGGGTTTTGAGTTGCCGACGCTTTGGGATCCCTTCTTCATCGAGGGCACCCTGAGCACCACGCTGATCGAGAACGACATGGCCAGCGCCGCGTACAGTCTCGAGGCGGACAATATCCTGCCCTACACCAGCGAGAACGAATAACGGCTCGAACAATCAGCGCCTCAGAAACGCCACTGCGGCCGCGCCGGCGTGAGCACCGCGCCGCCCTGCCCGGCTTCCAGCACCCACTGCAGTTCCAGTTCCAATACCGCCGGAAAGTTTTCCAGCAGCCGTCCCTGTACGCCCGTCAGCGCAGTATCGGGACAATCGAGTACGTAGCGGGCGTGAAAGTCCGCGTGTTCATCTTCGTCATGGTCATGGGCCGTGGACCCGGCATGGTCATGATCGTGGTGCTCGTCATGCGCCTGCCCCTCGCTCAGCAATGCCGAATCCAGCGCACTCTCCACCTGGCTACAGACCAGCTCACCGCGTTGGCCCAGCAGGGCGACCACGTTGCGATGATCCGCCAGCGTGCGCAGCACCTCGGCCAGCGCCGCCTGCTCCTCCGCGGTGGCGGGCGCGTGCTCGAAACCGAGCAGATTGGCGGCAGGCGTCTCCAGTTCCACCACCACCTCGCCCGCTTCCTCGGCAATACCGAGCAGCGCATGGCCATGCTGATGTACGCCGGGCTGCGCGGCCGCCAGGGAAGCCCCGAACAACGACAGAACAAGAGGAAACCTCATGGCATGCTCCCAAGGGTTGGTGGACGATTCATGGCAAGCGTATACGCGGTGCAGTCTCAGGAGGGTTTCCTGAACTTCAGCGTGAACCTGTCGCTGTAGCGGTTCAGCGAGGGGCGGGTACTGTCGAAGATCAGGCCGTCGTCGGGGCGGTAGTGCAGGGTCGAGTAATCCACGAACTCAAAGCCCGCCGCTTCCACTTCCTTGATCATCTGCACCGGATCCACCCGCCGCCAGATTTCGGGACTGCCCGGATCCATGTGACGTTTGGTGTGGTCGACGATGCCGTAGATTCCCCCCGGACGCAGCGCCTTGAACACGCCTTCGTGGAAAAGATGGCGTGAGGCTTCGGTGATGTTGTGCGTGTTGCGGAAGGTGAGGAACATGTCGGCGTCGTTCACCGTCAGGTCGAACTTTTCCAGCGTGAACTTGCCGCCGGGCTCGTCGCTTGGCCCCGTGGCCATCGCGGATTCCGGCATGGCGCTGACATGGGTATAACCCGCCGCCGTAAGCCGCTGTGCCACCGGCTCCGCGAAGCCCACCAGATGCAGTTGGCCCTGATCGTTCAGGCCGTTGCGAATGTTCTCGCTCATGTAGCCGCCGCCCGGGAAGAATTCGATCACTTTCATGTTCGGCTCCAGGCCGAAGAATTCCAGGGTCTGCGCCGGTTTGCGGTATACGTCGACGGCGCGATCCTCCGCGCTGCGCTCCGCCCGCGAGACGAAGGCCTGCACCATCTGCCCCGATTCGCTGCTCAGTCTGGGGCCGGGCTGCGCCGCGGCGCCTGGCGGCTGCAGCGCCAGCAAGGACAGCAGCAGGATCGGCAGCGCCTGTTTGCGCAGGGGCAATAGTTTCATTTTCGCTCGTGCTTGCATGTCGCTCGCCTCGTGAGATGGACAAGGATGGGGTCACGCCTTCGGCCTTATTAATAATGTTATATTATAACAATAATAAGAACAACACACTCTCCAGATCCGGAGAGTGCGCGACGGCGGCTCCTTACTGCTGGCGACATCAGGGCTGATCGTTCTGGAAGCCGGGCGGTTATGCCCGAATCCTGGCAGGATTACGGCTTGATGTTTGGCGGGAATCGAGCCGTTTCTATTGGGGATATTCCAGCTGCATTGCCACGACATCCGTGGTGCGCTCACCGTAACGTGCGGTGATCTCTGCAAGCACCTGGTCGAGCGCCTCAGCCGGTCTTTGATCGGGAAAGATCGAGGCTCGCCGATCTGCCGGCCAGTCTGTTGCGACCCGATCCGGCAGTACGTGAATTCCATTGGCGGTCATGATGGCGGATGTAGCAGCAGCGAAGGTAACGGCACTGGCGCGATAAGTACGCGACCAGGTGTCCGCCACCAGCGCCAGCGATACCTCATCCATTCCCGGTTCGAGTGGGAACCCAAACTGCTCGCGGCGCCAGAATGCCAGGCGGTTGGCCAGCACGGTTGCCGCAAACGGGCGGGTAAATTGGAACGCATCGCTGGTATGCCGCGCATCCCATTGCACAAGCCCGAGATCACGGGCCACCGCTTCCGCCTTGGCACGGCCGGCAATCGCTTCGATCAACGTCAACATCATCGGCATGGAGGCGGTGATGCCCGTGGTCGTCACCACGCCGCGGTCCGCCACCATGCGCTGGTTCGCGACGTATTCGATCGTGGGGCTACGCGCGAGCAATGCGTCGCGGTAGTACCAGTGGGTCGTGGCGCGATGGCCGTCGAGCAGGCCGGCGGCGCCGACGACTTTCGCGCCCGCGCAGACGCCGATGATCACCGCCTGTTTCTGCGCTTGGCTCCGCAACCACGCCAGCACCGCCGGATCATCGTCGCGGCTCATGGCGGGAACGATGACGTAATCCGCGCCTTCGGGATGCGCGGCGTCGAATGCCTCAATGGTCGCATCCGGCGCCACCGTGAGCGCCGGATAAAGCTGCACCGGACCTGGACCCGTGGCCAGCATCACCACGTCGGCAACGTCTGCGCGGCGCAGAATGCCGGGCGGCATCAGGTAGTCGGTGGTTTCGGTGGCATCGTTGATTCCCACCACCGCGATCAACGGGCGTTCATGCTTACACGGTTGAAGCGAGGCGAGCATCGCCGCCATTGCTTCCTGTGGCACCGGCGGCGCTTCGGCGGGCACGGTCGTGGCAGGCAGGCTGAACAGCCATCCCATGAAGCCCGCCGCGCAGAAGGCGACCACGGCCGCACCACCCCAGAGCATGGAAAATTTCGACATCGGTTCAGCCCCGCATCACGGCTTGCGATCGCAGTGTGTCACGTCAGGGCCGCTGTCGCAGCGTTATTCCCCGCGCGGATTCAGGCAATGGCGGCGCGGTCACACATTGGGTATTCCCCAAGCCCGTCGCGAAGGGAAAGCCCGGCTAACCCAGACCAAAGATCAATGAGCGGTGCGTCGCGCTGCCCGCGATGGTGCCGTCGCCCACCGCTATCGCCACGGAACCGCCTGGCCTGGCAGCATCGCCGCACGCAAAAACGCCCGGCACCGTCGTCGCTTTCATGCCGTCGATCTTGATCGTGCGGCCAAAAGGGCCCTCATCCATGGCGCAGCCAAGCTGATGCGCGATCGATCCATTGGTCTCGATCCGCATGGCCACGAACAAACCGGCCGGTTTCATGACGCGCCCATCCTGCATCACGAGATCGAGCGTACCCTCGATCCGCGCGATCAAGCCGGGCTCCACGTTTACGCCGCGTGCCTGCAATTGCTGCAACTGGTCGCTGTCGGGCGTGAATGCGCCATTCAGGAAGAAAGTCGTCGGGCCCCAGTCGGGCAGCATCAGCGCCAGGTGCGTGGACATCGGCGACGTCGCCAGTACGCCAATGGCTTCCTGGTTCAGCTCGTAGCCGTGGCAATAAGGACAATGGAACACGTGCCGGCCCCAGCGTTCGGCCAGGCCGGGCAGGTCCGGCAGGTGATCGGTTGCCCCGACCGCCAACACCAGGCGCTTGGCTTCCCGCGTTGGCCCGCCTTCGACCTGGAGACGAAATCCCGTCTCGCTGCGTTCCGCGCTGGCGACGACGCCATCGAGCCAATCGACATTGTCGTAGGCGAGCAGCTGCGCTTTGCCGATCGCTGCAATCTCGGCCGCCTCCATGCCATCCTGTGTCAGGAAGCCATGCGAATGCACAGCAAAGCGGTTGCGGCGCTGCCCGCCATCGACCACGAGCACCTTGCGGCGCGCACGCGCCAATTGCAGTGCGGCAGCCAGACCGGCATAGCTGCCGCCAACAACGATCGCGTCGTATTGCATGAGAAAACCTCTTCAATTGATTGTAGGTGGCTACATCAGGGGGCTATATACCAGGGGCCATATCGTTATATCAGGGGCCATATCGTTATATCAGGGGCTATATCGTTACTTATTGAGTTACATGATAGGTCGCACCCAACCCCTATTGCAACTTATAATGTTACATTGCTGCCTCGATGCCCATGCACCGGCCATTGCGCTCCATCTGAATCCAGAGCCCCCCCATGAGAAATGACAGCCGCCTATCCCGCATGCTCCACGTATTGCTCCACCTGGGACGCCACGACCAGCCGCTCACTTCCGAGCAGATTGCCAAGATGCTCGATACCAACGCCGTGGTGGTGCGCCGCACGATGGCGGGGCTGCGGGAAGCGGGCTACGTGCGCTCCGAGAAGGGGCATGGCGGCGGCTGGACGATTGCCTGCGATCTTGCGGACATCACGCTCCTGGACGTGCATGAGGCGGTGGGCGGCGCAAGAATCTTCGCCATCGGTCATGAGAACGAAAACCCCGACTGCGCCGTTGCGCGCGTGGTCAACGCTTCCCTGGATGGCGTGCTGCAGCAGGCCGAAACGCTTGTGAGGGAGACGTTGGACGGTATCGCCCTGGCGGATCTCGTGGGTGAATTCGACCAGCTCTGCCGCGCCAGGGGAGGGAATCACGGCAACCCATCGCCGAAGCAGCGCCGCGGCAGAGGACAACCCCGCAAAAGCTGACGGTGCAGTGGTTGGGCTGGTGGAACTCCCCTACACTTGTTCACTCCACAGGATGACGCGACCAGGTTCCTGATGACGCAGACCGACCCTCCCCCACCAGACGCCACCCACAAACCCTCGGCGCTGTCGCCCATGCGCTATCCGGTGTTCCGCAAGGTCTGGCTCGCGAGCGGTTCTTCCAATCTTGGCGGCATGATCCAGTCGGTGGGTGCGTCCTGGCTGATGATTTCGATTTCGCAATCGGCGGACATGGTGGCCCTTGTGCAGGCCTCGATCGCGCTGCCGGTGATGCTGTTTTCGTTGGTTGCCGGCGCGATGGCGGACAGTTTCGATCGGCGCAAAATCATGATCAGCGCGCAGAGCTTCATGCTGACCGTGTCGGTGGCGCTGTCGATATGCGCCTGGTCCGGATTGATCACGCCCTGGCTGTTGCTGCTGTTCACCTTCCTGATCGGCTGTGGCGCCGCCTTCAACCTGCCGGCGTGGCAGGCGTCCGTTGGCGACATGGTGCCCCGCGCGGAGCTGCCGGGCGCCGTGGCCTTCAACAGCATGGGCTTCAACATCGCCCGCAGTGTGGGGCCGGCGATCGGCGGCGCCATCGTTGCTGCCGCGGGCGCGGCCACGGCGTTCGCGGTGAACGCCCTCAGCTACATCGCCTTGATCACGGTGCTCAAACGCTGGCAGCCGCCACCGAACGTGCAGTTGCTGCCGCGGGAAACGCTCGGCGGCGCGATAGCGGCGGGCGTGCGCTACGTGGCGCTCTCCCCATCCATTCTCACCGTGCTGCTCCGCAGCAGCGTGTTCGGTGTCGGCGCCAGCGCCATCATGGCGCTCATGCCACTGGTGGCCCGGGACCTGATCGCGGGAGGACCGCTGACCTACGGCCTGCTGCTCGGCGCCTTCGGCGTGGGCGCGGTAGCCGGCGCGATGGGCAGTGCGCGCTTGCGGGCGTGGCTGTCCACCGAAGGCCTCGTGCGCTGTGCCTGCATCGCCCTTGCGGTTGCCGCGGCAACCATCGCCATCAGTACGCAACTACCGCTGACGATGGCGGCGCTGCTGCTGGCCGGCGCTTCGTGGGTGCTGGCATTGTCGACCTTCAACGTGACCGTGCAGCTCTCCACCCCGCGCTGGGTGGTGGCACGCGCCCTGTCGCTGTACCAGATGGCCACGTTCGGCGGCATGGCGCTTGGCAGCTGGTTGTGGGGCGTCGTGACGGAAAACAGTGACGTGCAGACCACCTTGCTCACCGCGGGGGTGGTCATGCTCGTCTGCGCGGCCCTTGGCCTCCGGCTGCCATTGGCGAAACTGGCGGAACTCAATCTCGACCTGCTGCTCCGCTGGCAGGAGCCCCGCACCGCCGTGCCCGTCGAGCCCCGGATGGGGCCGGTGGTGATCACCGTCGAATACCTCATCCGTGAAGAGGACATTCCGGAATTTCTCAGCGCGATGGCGGAGCGGCGACGCACCCGCCGCCGCGATGGCGCACACCGCTGGCGCCTGCTGCGCGACCTCTCCGACCCACAACTCTGGCTGGAACGCTACGAGACCTCGACGTGGCTGGAGTACATCCGCCACAACAGCCGCCTGACCTATGTCGACGCGCCGATTCCGGAGCATCTGCGCGCGTTGCACCTTGGCCCCGAGCGGCCGCGGGTCCGCAGAATGATCGAACGGCAGACCGACTTCATGCCGCCCATGCACCCGTCCGGTCCACTGGCGCTCAACGAACCGCTGACGGAACCGTTAACCGACCCTACGCGGTCGTCGTAAAATCTATTGCAGGTTCTGCGCGCCCTCCGCACCACGCCGATCAGGGCCGAGCTGTTCCAGGTATTCTGCAACATGTGCGAGCCGGGTGATCAGCGGCCGGGCTAGAATCTAAGCGTGTAATTGAACTTTAAGGACAGGCTGGAGTTGATCGAAGTGAATGTATTGTCTTTGTCCAAATCGACTAATCCCCAGTTGAGCACCAAATATGCCTCTCTGCCAGGCTCGGGAATCCAGCGCAACCGGCTATTGATGCCTATGCCTTCAGATACCGTGTCGTATTGCAAGAGGTTCGACCACGATAGGTTTGGCGTGAAGTTCAACAGTGTATTGAGAGAAAGCTGGCGAACGACGAAGTTTCCCTGAGGCAGGTTGATCGCGTTTTCCGAATAACTCATGCCGAAGTTATACCGATTGGACGCTTGCCAGTTTAGGCTCATGCCTCTCTTGAAGCGGTCTCCGTCATAATAGTCACCCCATTCGAAGTTCAAGCTTCCTGACAATCGGCGTCTCCCGGCAAAAGAAATTCCTGCCGAGGCCTCGGTGAAATCGTAATCGGCTACAGGGATGGTAACGATGCGACTGTTGTCCGAGGCACGGTAAATCGTGAAGTCCTGAAAGAGCACCTCGCGCCGTTTTATCAAGCTTAGCTCCACTTTGTCGCCTGAATTATTATTGGCGTTAGTGCGCACATCCAAGGTTTCCGAGATCAGATCCCCTGCGCTATTGGTATTGCGGTAGCTATCAAATCCACCGTAAACCGAACGGATATAGCTGCCACGATCTAGAAAGTGCCTGTATCCAAAGTCTAATGCATGATCCTTGATCCCACGCTGACTGACAAACCCCAATGCCGGGTCAAAATTATCTTCGATGCGCTTGTAGCTGTAGGCGCCTCTCCATCCTTGCGTGTTAGGAGCGCTGATGCCGAAGCCATAAGCCGCATCATTACCGCTAATGCCTTCATTTTCTGATTGCTGATACCAAATTTCGCTCTCAACAATCCGACCGCCTGGCAGTCTGGAGTTGCGATAGCGGAAATCGGTGCCAATCAATTGATTATTCAAATTGGATTGTGAGTCTCCGGAAGTCACTATGACTCCCACCTGGGATTCGGCCAACACATTCAATGCAGCTCTGCCCACAAATACCGTCTGATCATCCACGTTGGTATTCGGGTCCTCGTCCTGCCGGACGACCAGGGTGCCAACGTTCCATCGATTGATACGACCGCTCACTTTGACGCCTGCATTGATGTCCACTGGCGCGCCGATGGCGCTAAGCCCTATCCGCCGCGAAAAAAACGGCAGGCCATTCTGTAGCGCCGACGTGGGCCGCGCTTCATTGCCTTCCTGCCCAAACAAAGCGCCGGTGCCTATTCGACCAAAATCAAAGATATCTGAATCACGTAAAAAGAAATCGCGACGCTCGGGAAAAAATAAGCTGAAACGCGTTAAATTAACTTGTCTGCTATCGACTTCGGTTGCGGAAAAATCAGTATTTATAGTCAATGCGGCATTCAACTGCGGAGTGATTTTGTAATAAAAATCCACCTGCGGCTTGACGGTCCGCTCCTCGTATCCTCCGACGCCAAATACTTTTTCCTGCCTCGCCACGAAATATGGCACCACATCAAGCCCCAAACCCTGCTTCAAATCCGCCAGGCCCGTCGCAGTGCCAGCTACGCCGGGATTCATTACCTGATTGCGTGAAATCCAACCTATGCTTTCGCTATTGCGCCGAATGGCACGTCGAAAATTTATTCCCCATGACGTGCTATCCCGATCGAACGAGATCGATTGAAAAGGAATTCTAATCTCAGCGGTCCAACCCTGCTCATCAATCCTGGAGCTGCCTTGCCAGATGCCGCTCCAGTTGCGATCAATCTGAGACACGTTCTCATAGATGCCTCCCACTCTGACGCCATTGGGATTGATCTCGAAACTATAGCCGCTCCGGCGGTCCAGGTTTGGGTCAAGCACGAGATTGAAAATGTCATCATTAGGCAAACCTTGCCCTTGCCTCGCCACGTTTGCCGTAATGAGGGTGGGATCATCTTCGTACATGCGTGCCGCAACGTAGAGGGCGGTTTCGGAATAGAAAATCCGAACCTCCATTCGCTGGCTCGGCTCTGAGTATTCGAATGGCTCCATTTGGTGAAAGTCTTCAACTATCGCGGCACGCAACCAGACTTCCTCATCCAAAAGCCCGTCTATTACAGGGCTTGCCTCAATGTGGGGAAGAGCAACCGTTTTGCCTCCGGTCTCGCCGCCTTGGTTGGTTTGAGCAGTTGTGACAGAAGAGACAGCCAATAGCAGTAAGAAAACCAGTGCCGATAAATCTGAAATTGTCTTGCAGGAAAGCGCGCCATTTTTAGAAAATTTCTTCACTATGCAAATATTCCTTAGCCTGCGCAGTATTTACTGGGTTATTTCGGAAAATAAAAAATGGCAAGAATAGTGCGGCAAAAGACCGATTTCCTATCTAGCTCTACCAAGAACAAAAACTGCCCGAACAAATGTTTTCGCTCTCGCACACTAAACTTGCCCAAGGGAGATCTGGCTTACTCCGCAGCGAAGCAATAAAAATATCCATTGCCTCCAGAAGCGATCAGATTTTCTTGACTGCACCCCCTGGAGGGGTGAGAGGAGTTCCAGGAAGTGGCCATGGCACCACCCCCCTTTCTGTCGGCATGGCCCAATGTCGCTTGGGCGTCAGCCGTATTGCTTGTCCAGTTGTTACACGTCTGCTCGGAAGCCGTTCCGTCGGGATTGGAGCCCGTGAGCATGTCATGCTGATTTGGCTGGTCTCCCACACCGTTCACCACTCCGCCCGTTTCGGTCAACGACATCTGCTTGTTTAAATTTACGTTGCTGTAGTGAAGCTCATTCACATTTCTGGCGATAAGCTCGGCCTTTGCGTTATACCAAG
>DATMFX010000391.1:0-6258 GCA_035555995.1 Hyphomicrobiales bacterium
CCCCCCCTGGTCATTTCACGTCTTGACAAGCCGTTTTTTGGGGCGGGGAGCGCTGTGCCAGCCACCGGGGCGGGGACACAATTGGGAGGGAGGCTGTCCTCAGCGGGCGGAAAATGCCAGACGCAGCGCCAGCAAGGTGAAAATCACGGCACAGCCGCGGTTCAGCAGACGCTGGGCCCTGTTCGAGCGACGGAAGCGCTCGGCTAGGCGGCCCGCGACGAGGGCGATGAGGCAAAACACCACCAATGCCTGGGCAATGAAGAGCGCGCCCAGCGTTAATAACTGCGGCCCAAGCGGCCCGAATTCGGGTTTGGCGAACTGCGGCAGGAAGGCTAGAAAGAAAATACCCACCTTGGGGTTGGTGACATTCATGATGATGCCGCGCCGGTACAACTGCCAACCGCTGAGTGACACCTCGTCGCGCCGCGAATCCCCCGCCACCCCAATGCGCCAGGCGCCGTAGGCAAGATAGAGCAGGTAGGCGGCGCCCGCGATCTTGAGCGCGAGGAAGGCGGTGCTGCTCAGCAGGAACAGCGAGGAGATTCCCAGCGCCGCGATGGTGGTGTGGAAGATCAAGCCGGTGCACAGGCCAAGCGTGATGTAGACGCCTGCGCGCGGCCCGTAAAGCGCGCCCTGCGTGAGCACGAACAGATTGTCCGGCCCCGGCGCCAGCGACAGCAGCACGGAGGCGGCCAGGAACGCGAGCAGTATCTCGACGGGCATGGGATGTGGGACTTACGCGCTGCAAACGATGTTGAGCAGCGCGCTTTTGCCCTCGCGGTTGGCGGCAAGACAGCGCTGCAATGCCTCAGGCAACTGCGCGGGTGCCGCCACTTTTTCACCGTGGCCGCCGCAGGCGCGCATGATGTCCTGGTATTCAGGCGAAGTGCCAAGCGACACCAGCGGCATTTCTTCCTCCTGCGCAGCGAGCCCTTCGGGATACATGCCGAGCGTGGAACGGTGCACGGCATTCCAGCACGCATTGTTCATCACCAGCACCGTAGTGGGCAGGCCATGCAGGCGCGCGGCGTGATGCGCGGCGGTGGGGCAGCCGAACATGTAGGAACCGTCGCCCACGAGCAACAGCACCTGCTTGTCCGGCGCGCCGCTTTTGACGCCAAGCGCCGCGCCAAGCCCGAAGCCGAGGCCGCCCGCCAGACTGCTCGACAGATACGAGCGTGGCGTTTGCAGATCCAGCCATTCCAGTGGCACGCCCATTTCATTGACGATCACGGTATTGGCATCGGCGATCTCGTTGATGCAGGCCGCCACCCAGGCCGGATGAATCACGGGTTGCGCCGCCACGTCACGCACCAGCGTGGCGAAGGCTTCACGCCGTGCGGCGCCCACCGCGCGCAACTGCGTGGTGCGCGCGTCGATGCGTGTCTGCTGGCCGGCGCAGGCCTTGGCAAGCGCGGCCTCGAGTTGCACCAGTGCCTGCGATGACGACCCGGCGATGGCGAGGTCCATGGCGAAGCCGCGCACGGGATAGCGGCTGAAGAACGGATCGGCGGAAATATGGATGAGCTTGGCGTCAGGGCGCGGCGACACCTGGCTTGGCCACCACGGCACCTCGCAGTCCAGCGCCACCACCACGTCGGCGCGGGCAATCGCCTGCGCCGGATGCACGCCGAGAAACAGCGGATGCGTGGTGGGAATGTTCAGCTCGCGCGCGCCCGGTTCGCCCGGCAACGCCACGCCGATGCCATAGCGCTGTGCGATATTCGCCAGCCGTTCGACGTTGGCCGGATCGCGGCCGCTGCTGGAACTGATGATCAAGGGAAATTCGGCTTCCGTGAGCCACGCGGCGGCCTGCTCGATGGCGGCGGCGTTCGGCGTGGCGGGCAGCGCGCCAAGCGCACGCGTGCGTGGCGGTTGCGGCGGGGCGGCGACGGGATCGCCCAACACTTCGCGCGGCATGCACAGATACACCGGGCCCTTGGGTTCGCTCATGGCGATGTCGAGCGCGCGGCCCACGATATCTTCCGGCGCCTGGCCCACGCGCAATTCATAGTCCCACTTCACCCATTCGCGCACGATGCCGCCCTGGTCGAAGCTGTCCTGGCCCCAATGGATGCTGGCGTTGCGTGAACCGATGTGGCCGGTTTCGCTGCTTGGCGTGCGGCCCGCCATCAGCAGGATCGGCGCCTGGTCGCGCGCGGCGTTCATCAGGCCGCACAGCGCGTTGGCGGTGCCCACGGTCACGTGCACCATCACCGCCGCGGGCTTGCCGGTGGCGAGGAAATAGCCGTGGGCCATCGAGATGGCCACGTTTTCGTGCGGCACGATGAGAAAGCGCGGGGTGGGAAGACTAGCGCGGCGCGCATGCACCAGCGCTTCGATCACCGGTGCGAAGTCGGTGCCGGCGTTGGCGAACACCTGGTCGATGCCCTGCGCCAACAGCGCCTGAAGGAAATTGCTGGCCACGGAGCGGGGAGTGTCGGACATGCGGATTCCAGAACGAAGGGGCCGCCGATGACACGAAAAAGTGCGCTAGCCGGCCGGCTTGACGAAGTGCCTGATCACCGGCTCGGTACCGGGTTGCAGCAGGGCCCGGATGCGCAACTGTATCTGCGCGTCCTGGCGTGAAATTCTCTCATGCTGGCGCAAATGATCAAGCCAGCTCTGCACCACCACGGTTTCCACGTAGATGCGGGGATTCTGCGCATCCTCGAAGACGTCCCAGAACACCGCGCCATCGCGCCGGCGCGCCATGCCCAGCAGGCGCATTTCATGCAGGAAGGCGCCGAGTTGCCCGGGTATCACTTCGTAGCGGATGTGCAGCATCACCGGCCCCTGGTCCTGCGCCACCGCCACTTTCAGTTCCGGCTTGCGCCAGTGCTGCGAGGGCGTGTGATCCAGCTCGTCGTTGCCGCTCACCGGCCAGCGTTGCGTGACCCGGCTGAAGATCACCAGTCCGAGCGACGCCGTGAGCATGGAGATCGGCAGCGAGGTCCATTTGGTCAGCGAGCCCCAGATGATGGGGCCGATCGCCAGCGAGCCCATGAAGAAGGTCAGGAAGATCGCCAGCCCGCGCGATTTCACCCAGTTGGGCAGCGCCGTTTGCGCCGACAGCTGCGCACAGGTCATCACCGTGATCCAGGCGCCGCCGCACAGGCAGAGCGCCAGCATGGCCACGAGAGGCACGTGCACCAGCGCGGTAAGGCTCATGCCCACGGCGAACAGCAGCGAGGAATAGGTGATGAGCTGGTCGTTGTTCAAATGGCGGCGCATGGCCGGAATCAGCAGCGCGCTGCCGATGGCGCCGATGCTGATCGCGGCAAACAGAAAGCTGTAGGTGCGCGCGTCGCCGCCAAGCAGATCGCGCGCGATCAGCGGCAGCATCGCCCACATCACGCTGGCGAAGAGATAGAAGCCCACGCTGCGGAAGATCGTGGCCTGCAGCGCCGGCGAATGCCGCGTGTAGCGCAGGCCGGTGAGAATGGCATCCTTGAAACGTTCCGGCGGCAGCGCGGTGGTGGGCGGCACGCGCTTCCAGCGCCACAGCGCGAAGATCACGAACAGGAAGCTGCAGGCGTTGCACACGAACACCACGCCGGTGCCGAGCGAGGCGATGATGGCGCCGGCCACCAGCGAACCGATCACGCGGGCGATGTTCATGCCCATGGTGTTCAGGCCGATGGCCGCCTGCAGTTCGGAACGCGGCACCACTTCTGGAATGATCGACTGCCAGGTGGGCATGATCATCGCGGTGCCGATGCCCATCATCAACGTGAGCAGCAGCAACAGATCGGCGGTGATCAGTTCGCTGACGGTCAACGTGCCGATGATGATGGCGGTGACAGCCATGCCGATGTTGCCGCTCATCAGGTAGCGGCGGCGGTCGAGAATGTCGGACAGCGCGCCGGAGGGCAACAGAATGAAGAAGGCCGGCAGGGAGGTGGCGGTTTGCAGCAGCGCCACCACCACGGGGGAATCGGTGAGCGTGGAGATCAGCCAGCCGGCGCCGGTTTCGTGCATCCAGGTGCCGATGTTCGACACCAGCGTGGCGAGCCACAGCCAGCGAAAGGCGGTGAGGCGCAGGGGGGACCAGGGAGACTCGGAAAGGGTACTGGTGCTCATGTGGGTTTCGTACCGAGTGGTTCGGCCCAGTGGATGATTCAGGAACGCGCGGATTCTACGCGCAGCATTGGCAGGGGACCAGTGGGGAGTTCACAGCCGAGCCGTTTGCGTGGAGTGCAATTGGGGGGTGCCTCCTCGCACCGGCGCGCGCCTTAGGTTTGCCCGGGCGCTGCCGGCGGCAGAGGGGCCAGGGTGGGCGTGATGCTTTTGGCGGTTGCCAGGGGGGATGTGGCTGGGAATCCGCGGCACCGCCATTTATATTCCCCTGCATCACAACTGGTGGGGCCAGGGCGATTCCAGTATCATGCGCCACGCTGTTCCTTTCCAAGGCACCCGTAGCTCAGCTGGATAGAGCGTTGCCCTCCGGAGGCAAAGGTCACAGGTTCGAATCCTGTCGGGTGCGCCATTTCAATACAGAACCTATGTCTGGGCTGTTGTTTCCACGTGAGAAGCGGCCACTGGCGTTTCAGAAGTTCTGACTTCAGTCCTGCCTGGCGTGACCAGGTCGCCGGCGACCTTGACGTGCTGCGCCCGACCTTCCACCGCCCTTGGTTGGGAGAGGCCAGTTTTCTGAGGTGGGGAAATCAAGTGGACGCAAGGTCGGTTTTCATTACAGTCACGCTGATTGTCCTGGCGAACGGAAGCATCCTGAGTGCCGTTCTGTTTGACGCCCCGTCGTCATTGCGCCCGGCAGCGAGACTTTGGCAATGGGCCACACTGCTGGTGGCACTTGCCCTGATCCTGTTCGCATTGGAAGCCTATCTGCCTGCCGGGTTCGAGATTTTATCGTCCAACGCCGTTTGTGTTGGCGCCCTGTGCCTGTATCACGCCGCAATTCGTAAATTTCATGGGTTGTCCAGCTATTCCCATGTCTACGTTCTTCCGGTCATTGGCGCGGTTCCATTCGTTTACTTTGCCGTCGCCGTTCCCGATATCGAGGTTCGCATTGTGATTGCGACCATACTTTGGAGCGCGATCATGGCGTCGACTGCCTGGGTATTGTTCAGCCGGGGGAGAGCTGCCGAATTCCGTTCCATCAGTGGTATGACGATGACCGTCATCTACGTCTTCGCGGTATTGTTGATGCAGATGCGCGCTGTTATTTACCTGGTGCTCTCAGCAGACATGGAGTATGCCATTGCAGACAATTCCCACTGGTTCAATTCCCTGTCGCCTGTATTACTGTCGATCTTGCCTGTTGTTGGCACCACGACATTTTTGTGCATGTGTACCGACCAGATAAAACGGCGCTGGCAGGATGCCGCGTCACGCGATCCGCTTACGGAATTGCCCAACCGAAGAGCCTTGATGGCGTATGGTTCCGCAACGGTGGAGAGCAACAAGGCGTCGGCGGAACGCGTAGCGGTGGCCATCCTGGATGTCGATAATTTCAAAGCCATCAATGACAACCATGGTCATGATGTGGGTGATCTCGTCCTGCAACAAATTTCGGCAAAAATCCGCACCGTGCTGAATGCGGATGATTTTTTTGCTCGCACCGGTGGTGAAGAGTTTGTGCTTATTTTTGGCCGCAAAGGCAGTTTTTCACCTGAAACCTCCGCCGAGCGTGTGCTCAAGTCGGTGGCGGACAGCCCCTTGTGGATTGGCGATACGGGGATTGCCGTGACAGCTTCCATCGGTATCACGCTGCACAACAGCGCCCATTCTTTCAACAAGACCTTATCGTTGGCGGACAAGGCCCTCTATTCTGCCAAGAACAATGGCCGAAACCAGGTGGTTTTCTCTGGATGAGCGCCTGACTGCACAGTTCTCCAGCGGACTCAACGGCGAGGAAGGTGACAATGCGTGGACTGGATTTTACTTCGTGGCAGAGCGTGCTGGCCACGTTCATCGGCCTGGCACTGGTGACCTTGATCAGCATGGGCATTCGCCTGCTCATGATGATGACCATTCAGCAGCGCCGCGAGCGCATGAATCGCCAGATCAACGAGCGGCTGCGGACCTTGATTGCCGCCTACAAGACGCTGGGCGGTTCGTTTACCGGCACCTTGGCGGTCGATCCCACGCACTTGCGGGATCTGCGTCGCCGCGAATCCACCCAGGGCGAAGACGGCGGGGATGAAGCCGAACCCGATGCGCTTGGCTCGGACCGTTCGCGCCGCATTCGCGACGCGGTGGAGGCCGCCCTGTCCGACGTCATTCTGCTGGGAACCA
>DATMFX010000392.1:0-4690 GCA_035555995.1 Hyphomicrobiales bacterium
CGCATCCCCTCCGGCATTTATTCTGGCAGACGGCCGGATTTGGACTACGCTGAGGGGCATCCAGGGACAACGAGCGAGATCAAACAGCCCATGTTGCATGCACTGCTATCAGAAGATACTATTTGCCATCAATTCTCTACATGCAGGGAGGCGACCATGGCAAATCTGAGCATTCGCAGGATAGACGAAGACACCTTGCGCCGGCTGCGCATCCAAGCGGCCAGCAACGGCGTGTCGATGGAAGAGGAAATACGGCGGATATTGAAGCGCGCGGTGGAAGCTTCCGAGCCCTTGGGCGATCTGGCCGTGCGTCTTTTCAGCTCGGCCTGGGGCGAAGAACCCCTGCCGCTGCCGCCGCGTGAAATTCACGCGCCGCTCGATTTCACCGCAGAGCGGAATGACTGAGATGATCCTGCTCGATACCAATGTGGTTTCGGCATTCATGGCCTCGGCACCGCCGCCGGCGGTGTTGCGCTGGCTCAACGCGCAAATCGGCAGCTCGCTGTATCTCTGCAGCATCACCGTGGCGGAAATCGAGTACGGCCTGCGCCTCCTGCCCGAGGGCAAGCGGCGCAGTTTTCTGCGCGAACGTTTCCACACGTTCGTGCGGCTGGTATTCGAGGGCAGGCTGCTGAACTTCGACGCGGACGCGGCAGAACTCTACGGCGAGATCGCGGCACAACGCAGGGCCGCGGGCCGCCCGATCAGCACACTCGATGCCCAGATCGCCGCCATCTGCCGCAGCCGCGGCTGCCGCCTCGCCACCCGGAACACCCGTGACTTCAGCGATTGCGGCCTGGAACTGCTGGATCCTTTTCAGAAGGTTGGCTGAACAAGCCTCGCCCACCGCGACGACAAGCCGGACAAAAACGCAGAAAACCGAATAGCGCCCCTGGACCTGCCAAGGCGGCGAGGTTTCCGCCACCCTTGCCTCAATGCTCCCGCGTCGAGAAAAACCGCAGTTCCGGCCAGCGTTCCTCGGTAAGGCTGAGGTTCACCCGTGTGGGCGCCAGATAGGTCAAATGCCCGCCGCCATCGATGGCGATGTTCTCGTGCGCCTTGCGCTTGAACTCCTCCAGCTTGGCGGGTTCGCCTTCCACCCAACGCGCCGTGTGCACGTTCACCGGCTCGTACAGGCAGTCCACGCCGTATTCATCCTTCAAGCGGAACGCCACCACCTCGAACTGCAGCACACCCACCGCGCCAACGATCAAGTCGTTGTTCTTCTCCGGCATGAACACCTGCGTGGAGCCTTCTTCCGACAACTGCGTCAGCCCTTTCTGCAGTTGCTTGAGCTTCAGGGGATCCTTCAACCGGATGCGACGGAACAGCTCCGGCGCAAAGTGCGGAATGCCGGTGAAATGCAGCGACTCGCCGCTGGTGAAGGTATCGCCGATCTGGATGGTGCCGTGGTTGTGCAGGCCCACGATGTCGCCCGACACCGCATATTCCGCCTGTTCGCGATCGCCCGCGATGAAGGTGACGGCATCACTGATGCGCACTTCCTTGGCCAGGCGCACCTGGTGCATCTTCATGCCTTTTTCATAGGCGCCGGAGCAGATACGCATGAACGCCACGCGGTCGCGATGCTTGGGATCCATGTTTGCCTGGATCTTGAACACGAAACCGGAAAATGCAGTTTCATCAGGCTCCACCACGCGCGTGCGCGTAGCGCGCGCCTGCGGCGGCGGCGCCCACTGCACGAAATCGTCCAGCATTTCCTCCACCCCGAAATTGCCCAGCGCGGTGCCGAAGAATACCGGCGTCTGCATGCCCGCCAGATACGCCTCGCGATCGAAGGTGTGGCTGGCGCCGCGTACCAGTTCGATCTCGCCGCGGAAATCGTCCGCATACGCGCCGAGGTAACGGGATGCTTCATCGCTGTCCAGGCCCTGGATTTTCTTCACCTCGCGGATTTCGTCGGCATGGTCGCGCTCGTACATGTGCACGGTGTCGGTATAGAGGTTGTAGATGCCCTTGAATTCCTTGCCCATGCCAAGCGGCCAATAGATCGGCGCGCATTGGATTTTCAGGATGTTCTCGACCTCGTCGAGCAGCTCGATGCCGTCGCGGATGTCGCGGTCCAGCTTGTTGATGAACGTCAGGATCGGCGTGTCGCGCAGCCGGCACACTTCCATCAGCTTGATGGTGCGTTCCTCCACGCCCTTGGCGCCGTCGATCACCATCAGCACCGAATCCACCGCGGTGAGCGTGCGGTAGGTGTCTTCGGAAAAGTCCTCGTGGCCCGGCGTATCGAGCAGATTCACCACGCGATCCCGGTAAGGAAACTGCATCACCGAGGACGTGATGGAAATGCCGCGCTCCTGCTCCATGGTCATCCAGTCGGAAGTCACGTGCCGGTCGGACTTCTTGCCCTTTACCGTGCCCGCTTTTTGAATGATACGTCCGTAAAGCAACAGCTTTTCGGTGATGGTGGTCTTGCCCGCGTCCGGATGCGAAATGATCGCGAAGGTGCGGCGTCTGGCGACGTCGTCTGCGAAAGAACTCATGGATTGACCTGATTTGTGCGTGGCGTGTGGCGGTTTACAGCGAACCGGTGCGCTAATGCAGCACGTCGTGCGGCTGCGGCTCGCGGCTGCTGTAGAGCGGCGACAGCAAATTGTGCGGCTTGACCACCACCAGGTCATGGGGATGGATGTCCGACAGCTGGCTTTGGTGGTCGGCGGGCTGGCGAATGCCGTCCAGCATGACGCATACCACGCTGTCGTCCTCTTCCTCGTTGCCCACCACCACGCCGCGCTTGTAGCCATCGACGGTGTGCAGGGTAACCTGCGCGCCGATGTCCGGCTCGGCCGCCACCTTGAGGCTGTCGCCCGGGTCGTTCACCAGCAGGTCGTCCACCGTCAGCGCCATTCCGAAGCCGGCCGCCGCCACGATGTGCACGATTTCGATGGTATCGGGGTCACTCAGATCCACCTTGTAGGTGCGGATGCTCTCGCTCCCATGGGCGCCGCTGCCCTTGGCATTGAGCAGCTTGAGGAACAGGCTCAGATCCTCCTCGTTCCATTCCAGCGTCTCTTCCGCCTCGACATCCTGCTCGCCGTTGAAGCTGACGATGTCGGTCTGAATGGTGTGTTCCAGGTTTTGGCTACCACTGATGGGAATGACCATGGACACCAGGCTGAAGCCCTGCTCGTTTTCCGAGCTCAAACGCCAGAGAAAGGGGATGTCCTCATTGATTTCCAACATGTCTCGCTTGCATACCTCGCGTGGGAACGGCGGCAGTATAACATTCCCCCTCCTGCCGAATAACCCGCCTTCATGGCCTGCGGCGCTTTTCCACAAAGGGTTTGGATAAGCCTGTGGATAACTGCGGTATTACCGCCGCTAAGCCTGCATCCATCATGGGAAGCCCCAAATTGGACAATTTTTGCTCAGTTATTTTCCTCTAAATTTCAAGCGGTTATTGCAAGCTTTAACCTGTCGTTAATAAAAAGCGGGAAAACAAGGGCGGAAAACAACGGTGGCTAATTTTGTGCATAAAATACCGTGGCAAATCCAATCAGGCGTGCTAAAGGGCCGTAATTTTAAGTGTTTTCAAGTTTATTTATTGTGTGGCCCCGCTTTTTGTCGAGGATTCCCCACCCCGAATGGAAATAGCCTGTCATTTACGTCATCGCACGCCACTTCATGCAACGTTTGGCACCCAATCCACAGCCCTTCGCGGCTTGCGCCAGCCACCCGCCGCGCCGCGGCCGTGTTAGAATCACCCCCTTTCGAAACAGTCACTTATCGCATGCGATCACTCCTGACGCTACTCTTCGCGCTGGCCGTCAGCCCCCTGGTGCGGGCTGCCGCGCCCGATACCGCCTGGCCCACGCCCAGCCCCACCCAATTGCAGTGGCTCGGCGAGCGCATCTATGCCAACGAGTGCAACCGCCAGCCGGCCTGCCTGCTCAGCTGGAACGTGGGCGAGGACTTCCCCTCGCTCGGCATCGGCCATTTCATCTGGTATCGCGTCGGGCAGGAGGGGATCTACCACGAAACCTTCCCCGCGCTATTGCGGTTCCTGAGCGAACAGGGCCGCACGCTGCCGGCCTGGCTGTCCCAGGGCGACTTCGAACAGCCCTGGCCGGACCGCGAAAGCTTCCTGGCAGCGCGCGAGGGTGAGGAACTGCAAGCGTTGCAGGCGCTGCTGCAGAACAGCGTGGAACTGCAAACGGCCTTCATCGTGCAGCGCTTCCAGGCGGCACTGCCCACCCTGCTGGCAAGCGCCCCGCCGGACGAGCGCGCCATGCTCGAACAGCGGCTGCTGCAGGTGACACAGGCGGCTCCGCCCTACGGCCTGTATGCCCTGATCGACTATGTGCACTTCAAGGGCGAAGGCACGCGCGAAAGCGAGCGCTACCAGGCGCAAGGCTGGGGCCTGCTGCAGGTGCTGCAGGCCATGCCCGCCGCCGGCGACGATCCGCTTGCCGCCTTCGTGGCCGCGGCCGACACGGTGCTTACCCGGCGCGTGGCCAACGCCCCGGCCGAGCGCGGCGAAGAGCGCTGGCTGCCAGGTTGGCGCAACCGATTGCTTACCTATCTCCCGGCGCCTTGAGGTGCCGGGTTCGCAGGAGAAACCGTGACGTACGAACGCAAGAACATCAGCGCCATGCAGGGCTACGTGTCCGGCGAACAGCCGCAGGGCCCCGACGTGATCAAGCTGAACACCAACGAAAACCCC
>DATMFX010000393.1:0-16445 GCA_035555995.1 Hyphomicrobiales bacterium
CGTTCCACCAGCGCCGGCCCACCACGGGTGAACAGTTCCTTGCCCACCTTGACGCGGCACAGCGCGGGGTCGAGCTGCGCCAGCATGGCGATGGCGCTGGCGGTGTCGGGAAAATCGAGCGCCACGATGAGGCGTTTGGAATCTTGCATGCGCGTGGGGTCCTCCAGGTGATCGTGCCGGCGGCGCCGGGTCGGTATATCGGCAGCCTAAGGCTGTGCCGGCGCAATCGTACCCCAGCCGCCGCAGCCCGGGCAGAGCCAATGCATGCTGCGCAGCTGGAAACCGCAGGAACGGCAACGAAACTGCGCCAGCTCCTGCTGGCTGTCGTCGAGCACGCTCATGGCGTGATTGACCAGCGAAGGCGCCTGCCCCGCGGCCAGGTCGGAGGTGGCGAGCCGCAACAGGCGCAGCGCCAGCGCCTGGCTGGGATGGCGCCGGGCGAAGGCGGTGAGAAAACCGATCTCCCGTTCGCTGCCTTGATAGCGATCCAGCAGGTTGGCGATCAGCTCCACCTGGCGCGCGTCGAGATTCTGCTCCTGGCGCAGCACTTCCTGCAGAATGGCTTCCAGCAGCCGTGGCCGCCGTGACAACAGCCCCGTGAGGCTCGCCAGCTTTTCCAACACCAGGGTGGCATCGAGCCGCAGCGCATGGCGCAGGTATTCCTCGGCGCGCTCGTCGTGGTTCATCTCGGCCTGAAGGGATGCCTGCTGCAAAAGCACGCGGATGTTGTCCGGGCAGATCGCACCGCCCTTGTGCAGAAGGTCCAGCGCGCGCTCGTAGCGTTTTTCCCGCTGCGCCTCATCCGCGAGTTCGCAATAGAAATGGGACACCTGCAACTGCACCGCCTCGCCGTTGAGCAGCCCCGGCGCGCTCAGCAGCGCCAGGCCGCTGTCGATGGCTTTCTGCCATTCCTTTTCGGTCTGGAACAGGGTGAGCGCCAGCGCCAGCCCCTGTTCGCGCAAACCGCCGGGCGCTTCGCGCAGTTCCTCGACGATGCGTTCGGCACGGTCGAACAATCCCGCGGCGATGTAGCTGCGCACCAGCTGCACCTTGATCGCCGCCAGTTCGCGCACGGTGAAACTCTGGCTGCTCAACAGCCCCTGCAGGTGCGAGATGGCGCGATCCACCTTGCCGCGGCGGCGCAGCAGCGTGGCCAGCGCCATGTGCGTTTCCAGGGTGCCGGCGTTCACTTCGAGCGCTTCGATGAACACGTCCACGGCATCGTCCGGTTCGTCGTTGAGCAGGTAATTGAGGCCGATGAAATAGTCCGGCTGGAACTTGCGCCCGCGCGGCTGCGGTACGCCGAAGCGGGTGCCGAAATGCCAACCGATGGCAAGCGCCACCAGCAGGAACAGGAATACCGCTATCGCTTCGAAGGTTTCCATGTCAGTGCTTGGACTCCAGCGCGTCGCGTTGCGCCAGGCTCGCGCGCAGTTGCGCCAGCTCGTGTTCCTGCCGTTCGAGTTGCTGCCGTTGCTGGCGCAGCGTCAGGCCCGTGCGCAGCCGTCCCCACAGGCCAAAGCCGAGGAACAGGCCCACGCCAGTACCCAGGATGAAGCCACCGAGCAGCCAGATGCTGACCGGCCGTGGCGCAAAGTCCACGCCAAGCCACAGGGAAACAGGTGTGGAATTACGGATCGTGAAAAGGAATCCTGCGAGCACCACCAGGACGAAGAGCAGAAACAGCAGGAATCTGGCGAAACTCTTCATTGCATGCTTCACGGCGTGCTCAGGCCCTGTCCCTGTGCGTCAGGGGCAAACAGGCGGCGCGAGCGGGCGCGCCGGCTCAGGATGATACGGGTTCGTTCAGGCTGTTGTTGACGCGGTCGCGCAATTCCTTGCCCGGCTTGAAATGCGGCACGTACTTGCCGCTGAGCACCACCGGCTCGCCGGTCTTGGGATTGCGGCCGGTTCGCGGCGCCCGGTAATGCAGCGAAAAACTGCCGAACCCACGGATTTCTATCCGGCCTCCTTCGGAGAGGACGTCAGCCATGTAGGAAATGATGGCCTTTACCGCCAACTCGATATCCTTGGAAGACAGTTGGGTATGCTTGGCAGAAATCTGTTCGATGAGTTCTGACTTCGTCATAGTGCTTCCTTACCATACAGGACTGCATTTACAAATCCATCGTGCCGTCCCAGCGGAACGGCACGATGGCAGCGTCTTACTCCTGGTTCATCTTGGCCTTGATGAGGTCCCCGACAGTGGCAGGCGCGACGACCTGCTGCTTGTTGAGTTCCTTCAGGGAATCTTTCTCTTCCCCGATTTCCCGGGCTTTGATGGACAGACCCACCAGGCGGTTCTTGCGGTCGATGTTGGTGACCAGCATTTCCACTTCGTCGTCCACCTTCAGCACGTTACGCGCGTCTTCGACGCGGTCGCGGCTGATTTCGGAGGCTTTCAGGATTCCTTCCACACCCTCGGTCAGGATGATGACGGCTTCCTTGGCTTCAACCGACTTGACCTTGCCACGCACCACGGAGCCTTTTTCGTTCTGGCCCACGTAGTTCATGAACGGATCGTCCGACAGCTGCTTGATGCCAAGCGAGATGCGTTCGCGCTCGGGATCGATGGACAGAATGACGGTGTCGATCTTGTCGCCCTTGGTGTACTGGCGCACGGCGGATTCGCCCGGCTCGTCCCAGCTGATATCGGACAGGTGCACCAGGCCGTCGATCTCGCCTTCCAGCCCGATGAAGATGCCGAAGTCGGTGATCGACTTGATGTTGCCGCTGATGCGGTCGCCTTTCTGGTACTTCTCGGCGAACAGATCCCAGGGGTTGGCCTGGCACTGTTTCAGGCCCAGCGAGATGCGGCGGCGTTCCTGGTCGATGTCCAGGATCATCACTTCCACTTCGTCGCCAAGCTGCACGATCTTGGAGGGATGGATGTTCTTGTTGGTCCAATCCATCTCGGACACGTGCACCAGGCCTTCCACGCCTTCTTCCAGTTCCGCGAAGCAGCCGTAGTCGGTCAGGTTGGTGATCACCGCCTTGACCTTGGTGCCTTCCGGATAACGGCGCTTGATTTCGACCCACGGATCTTCGCCAAGCTGTTTCAGACCGAGCGATACGCGGTTGCGCTCGCGGTCGAACTTGAGCACCTTGACTTCGATTTCCTGGCCCACGGTGACGATTTCGCTGGGGTGCTTGATGCGCTTCCAGCTCATGTCGGTGATGTGCAACAGGCCGTCGATGCCGCCCAGGTCCACGAACGCGCCGTAGTCGGTGAGGTTCTTGACGATGCCCTTGACGCTCTGGCCTTCCTGCAGGCTGTTGAGCAGCTCGTCGCGCTCGGCGGTGTTGACCGACTCGAGCACGGCGCGGCGGGACACCACCACGTTGTTGCGTTTCTGATCCAGTTTGATCAGTTTGAATTCCAGTTCCTTGCCTTCGAGGTGGGTGGTGTCGCGGATCGGACGCACGTCCACCAGCGAACCGGGCAGGAACGCGCGGATCGTGTTCACGTCCACGGTGAAGCCGCCCTTGACCTTGCCGTTGATCACGCCGACCACGGGCGTGCCTTTCTCGAACGCGTCTTCCAGTACCAGCCAGGTTTCGGCGCGCTTGGCTTTTTCACGGGAAAGGCGGGTTTCGCCGAAACCGTCTTCCACGGCATCGAGGCTTACCTTGACCAGATCGCCGATCTGCAGGGTGAATTCGCCCTGGTCGTTGAGGAACTCGGCTTTGGGAATGACACCTTCGGACTTGAGGCCGGCGTGTACCGTGACCCAGTCGCTGTCGATGTCGATGACAGTGCCGGTTACGATGGAACCGGTCTGCATGTTCAGATCCAGCAGGCTGGCTTCGAACAGTTCCGCAAAACTTTCGCCCGAGGATTGTGCGGTGTTTTGAATGCTTTCGCTCATAGAGTTTCCTGATCGACACTGCGCGCAGTGCCGCGTTTCCGTACGTCAGCCGATACGGGGGTCTAAGTGTGAAACCCCGCAGGGCTGACGCTGCGGGGCGTGCCGGGATTGCCGGCAAAAGAAGCAAGGGCGCAGCTGATTAGGCGTCGCGCAAACCCGGCGTCTCGTCGATCCGCCGGCTGACCAGTGCGAACACTTGTGCCGCCGTGAGCGCATCGGTGTCGATGATCACGGCGTCCTCAGCCGGCTTGAGCGGCGCCACGGCGCGGGTACTGTCTCGCTCGTCCCGCACCTGGATGTCGCCCAAAAGGGTGCGCAGGCTAACATCAACCCCCTTATTTATCAACTGCTTATAGCGCCTTTGTGCGCGCTCCTCGGCACTTGCGGTCAGGTATAGCTTGAGGGGGGCGTCCGGGAATACCACCGTGCCCATGTCGCGACCGTCGGCCACCAGGCCAGGCGGGCGCCGAAAGGCCCGTTGCCGCTGCAACAGCGCCGCGCGCAGGGCCGGCACCGCCGCCACCAGCGAGGCCTTGGCACCGCTTTCCTCCAGGCGTACCTGGGCGGAGATTTCCTCGCCGTCGAGCACGATGGAACCCGGAAATTGCGTGGCGAAGGCCACGTCCATGCCGCGTGCGAAGGCGCACAGGCCGTCCGCGTCCGCGTAATCGATGCCGGCCCATTCCGCTCCCAACGCCACGATGCGGTAGAGCGCGCCGCTGTCGAGCAGATGCCAGCCAAGCGTATCGGCCAGTTTTTGCGCCAGCGTCCCCTTGCCGGTGCCGCTGGGGCCGTCGATGGCGATCACCGGCACGCTCATTTGCCCTCGCGGCCGATGCTCAGCTGCATGCCGCAGCGTTCGACGAGGTCGGGGAAGCCGGGGAACGAGGTGGCCACGTTGTTGCAGTCGAGCAGGGTCAAGGGGCCGTCGGCGCACAGTGCCGCCATGGTGAAGGACATGGCGATGCGATGGTCGCCATGACTGTTGATGGTGCCGTGGCCAAGCGGCTTGCCGCCCTTCCCTTCGATGACGATGCCGTCGGGGCGCACTTCATGGCGCACGCCAAGCGTGGCCAGGCCGTCGGCCATGGTCTGGATGCGGTCGCTTTCCTTCACCCGCAGTTCCTCCGCGCCGCTGAGCACGGTTTCGCCCTCGGCGCAGGCGGCGGCAATGAATAGTGCCGGGAATTCGTCGATGGCCAGCGGCACCTGGTCTTCCGGAATATCGATGCCCTTGAGCGGCGCATGGCGCACACGCAAATCCGCCACCGGTTCGCCGCCGGCCTCGTATTCGCGCAGCACCTCGATGCTGGCGCCCATCAGGCGCAGGACGTTGATGATGCCGGTGCGGGTGGGGTTGATGCCCACGTGGCGCAGCACGAGATCCGCGCCCGGCTTGATGCTGGCGCCCACCAGGAAGAAAGCCGCCGAGGAAATGTCGGCCGGCACGTCGATCGGGCCGGCGCGCAGATGGCCGCCGCCGGCGATGCGCACTTCATTGCCGTTGCTGCGTACCGGATAGCCAAAACCGCGCAGCATGCGCTCGGTGTGGTCGCGGCACG
Organism: Hyphomicrobiales bacterium; assembly: GCA_035555995.1. Lineage (GTDB taxonomy): Bacteria > Pseudomonadota > Gammaproteobacteria > Pseudomonadales > Pseudohongiellaceae > CAILUG01. The sequence continues at coordinate 5,432 of DATMFX010000393.1, forward strand.
GCGCGGGTTCGATCAGGCGGGTTTCCCCTTCCACGCGCAGCGAGGCCAGCAACAGGCACGATTTCACCTGCGCGCTTGCCACCGGCATCACGTAGTCGATCGGCTGCAGGCGCGCGGGACGGATTTCGATCGGGGCGAAACCGCCGTCGCGCAGCGTGATGTTGGCGCCCATGGCCCTGAGCGGTTCGGTGACGCGGCGCATCGGACGTTTCGACAGCGAACTGTCGCCGGTGAGCACGCTGGCGAAGCGCTGTCCGGCCAAAAGACCGGCCAACAGGCGCATCGACGTGCCCGAGTTGCCCAGGTACAACGGCGCGGATGGCGCCTGCAGGCCATCGATGCCCACGCCGTTGATCACCACGCGGCCCGGCGCCGGACGCTGGATGTCCACGCCCATGTCGCGGAACACCTGGAGCGTGGCGAGGCTGTCCTCGCCTTCCAGAAAGCCTTCCACCGTGGTCAGCCCTTCCGCCAGCGCGCCAAGCATGATGGCACGGTGCGAAATGGACTTGTCGCCCGGCACGCGGATATCGCCCTGCAGGGTGCCCCCCGGATTGACGGTAAAAACGAGATCGTGGGCTTCTGCGTGATTCGCGGCCGGCGTGTTCATGGCAAGACCTGCATACAGTGGAAAGGGATCAGTCGGATTCAGGAGGGCGCGGTGCGTTCTGCAGCAGCGCCAGGAACCGTGCGCGCGATTCCCGCGCGCGGCGGCACAGATCATGGAGCGCCTGGGCATCCTTGTCGAGCAAGGCCTGGCGCACGTTGGCCAGATCGCCGATGAAGCGATCGAGCACCGCCACGGTGGCTTCGCCGTTGGTCAGGAAAATGTCGCGCCACATCACCGGATCACTGGACGCGATGCGCGTGAAGTCACGAAAGCCGCCGGCGGCAAAACGGAAGATTTCCTCGCTTTCCCCCTGGTGCGACAGCGTATCGACCAGCGCGAAAGCCAACAGATGCGGCAGGTGGCTGGTGGCGGCAAGCACCGCGTCGTGATGCTCGGCACTCATGTCCACCACCTCGGCGCCGGTAAGCTGCCATAGCCCGCGCACCAGCGTCAGCGCCTCCGGGTCGGTTTGTGCAAGCGGCGTGAGAATGGTCTTGCGCCCCTGGAACAGGGAGGCCAGCGAAGCGTCATAGCCGCTGCGTTCGGAACCGGCGATCGGATGCCCCGGCACGAAACGCGCCGGCACCGTGCCGAACACGCGCTGCACCGCCGCGATCACTTCGCCCTTGACGCTGCCCACGTCCGTCAGCACCGCCTGCGGCGGCAATACCGGCTGGATTTCGCGCAGCGCCGCTTCGATCGACAGCACCGGCAAGCCAAGCACCACCACGTCCGCGTGCAAACAGGCAATGCGCATGTGGGTGGCGTAGCCGGTGATGCTGTCGTCCGCCAGCGCGCGCTGCAGCGCCGCTTCGTCGCGTCCCACCCCGGTGATCGCCGCGTCGGGCAATGCACGGCGCAAGGCCCGCGCCAGTGAACCGCCGATCAGGCCCAGCCCGATGATGACGATGCGGCTCTGCGATAAAGGCTTCATTGAACCGCCCCCGCCGCCGGGTAGGAACCCAGCAGCTTCACTTCCACTTCCAGGCGCTGCAGTTCCTCGAGCACCGCCTTGAAGCCAGCGTCGTCCTGGTGGCCGTCGACGTCCACGTAGAACGAATAGCTCCACGCCGCCTTGCGCGTGGGACGCGATTCCAGCTTGCTCAGGTTGATGCCGTGGCGTTCGAAGGGTTCCAGCGCGCGCAGCAGCGCGCCGGGTTCGTTGCGCACCAGGATGAACAATGAGGTTTTGTCGCGTCCGCTGCGCGGCGCGGGCGCGGCGCGGCCAAGCGCGACGAAGCGCGTGGTGTTGTCTGAGGTATCCTCGATGGATTCGGCCAGGATCGCCAAGCCGTACAGCTCCGCCGCATTGCGTCCAGCGATTGCCGCCACGCCCGTTTCAAGCGTGGCCAGGCGCGCCGCTTCGGAATTGCTGCTTGCCGCCACTTTTTCCACCTCGGGATAGTGGCGCTGCAGCCAATCCCGGCATTGCCCAAGCGATTGCTGATGGGAGCGGATCAGGCGGATGTGTTCAGACCGGGTACCGGGCTGCGCCAACAGACAATGGTGAATGGGCAACAGCCATTCGGTCTGAATCAGGAGCGGTGTGGTAAGCAGACGGTCGAGCGTGGCCACCACCGAGCCTTCGCTGGAATTTTCCACCGGCACCACCGCCACCGTGGCCTTGCCGTTTTCAGCGGCGGCGAACACGGCACCGATGTCACTCATCGGTAGAAACTGCGTCTGGCCGCCGAAGCCCTTGAGCGCCGCGGCGTGGGTGTACGAGCCGGCGGGCCCCAGGTAAGCCACCACCTGGTGCGCCGGCGCGTTACTCATCCATCTCACCCGCGCTATCGTCCGGCGGGGATTCCTGCGTGGGCGTTGCCTGCGGCGTTTCACCATCATCTGTAGTATCGGCATCGCCTTCCATATCGGAAGGTTCCTCGACGCATTCCACGCCTACCAGGGTTTCGCCCTCTTTCAGTTTGATCAGGCGTACGCCCTGGGTATTACGGCCTTGCAGGCTCACTTCGTCGACGCGGGTGCGCACCAGCGTGCCCTTGTCGCTGATCAGCATGATCTCGTTGCCTTCGAGCACCTGCAGCGCGCCGACGATGGCGCCGTTGCGGGTGCTGGCCTGCATGCCGATCACGCCCTGGCCGCCGCGGCCTTTCACCGGGAATTCCTCCACCGCGGTGCGCTTGCCGTAACCATGGGCGCTGACCGCCAGAATCTGCCCGCCTGGTTGCGGAATGATCATGTCCACCATGCGCTGATCCGAGCCAAGACGAATGCCGCGCACACCGCGCGATACCCGGCCCATCGGCCGCACCGTGCTTTCGTGGAAGCGCACCGCCTTGCCCGAGCTGCTGTAGAGCATCACGTCGCAGTCGCCGTTGGTCACGGCGGTTTTCAGCAGCACGTCGCCTTCGTCGAGTTCGATTGCCTTCAAGCCCACGCTGCGCTGGTTGGAAAACGCGGTGAGCGCGGTTTTCTTGACCGTGCCGTTGGCGGTGGCCATGAAGATGTAATGGTTTTCCGAATATTCGCGGATCGGCAGCAGGCTGGTGATGTTCTCGCCTTCATCGAGCGGCAGCAGATTGACGATCGGCTTGCCGCGCGAGGTGCGGCTGGCCAGCGGAATCTGATACACCTTGAGCCAGTACACCTTGCCGGTGGAGGTGAAGCACAGCAGCGTGGCGTGGCTGCTGGTGACCAGCAGATGCTCCACGTAGTCCTCGTCCTTCACGGTGGCGGCGGCCTTGCCCATGCCGCCGCGGCGCTGCGCCTGGTAGTCGCTCAGCGGCTGGCTCTTGGCGTAGCCGCCCTGCGAAATGGTGACCACGCGCTCTTCTTCGCTGATCAGGTCTTCGATGGTCAAATCCTGATGCGACGCGACGATTTCGGTGCGACGCTTGTCGCCGTAGCTGCCGTTCACTTCCTCGAGTTCCGCGCGGATCACTTCCATCAGGCGCGTGTCGCTGGCCAGGATGCCAAGGTAGTCGGCGATCTGGCGCAGCAGTTCCTGGTAGTCGCTGATGAGCTTTTCCTGTTCGAGGCCGGTCAGGCGATGCAGGCGCAGTTCCAGAATCGCCTGCGCCTGTTCCGGCGACAGCCGGTAGGCATCGCCGTGCAGACCGTAATGCGGCGCCAGTTCGTCCGGGCGGCAGGCTTGCGGGCTGGAATCGGCCAGCAGCGCCAGCACGCCGCTCGAACTCCAGTCACGCGCCAGCAGGCGTTCCTTGGCCTCGCCCGCGCTCGAGGAGGTCTTGATCAGTTCGATCACGGCGTCGATGTTGGCCAGCGCTACCGCCAGCCCTTCGAGAATGTGGCCTTTTTCACGCGCCTTGCGCAGCAGGTAGACGGTGCGGCGCGTCACCACTTCGCGGCGGTGGTTGATGAAGGCCTGCAGCATGTCCTTGAGGTTGAGCAGCCGTGGCTGCCCGTCCATCAGCGCCACCATGTTGATGCCGAACACCGCCTGCATCTGCGTCTGCGTGTAGAGATTGTTGAGCACCACTTCGTGCATTTCACCGCGGCGCAGTTCGATGACCACACGCATGCCGTCCTTGTCGGACTCGTCGCGCAGCTCGGTGATGCCTTCGAGATGTTTTTCCTTGACCAGTTCGGCGATGCGTTCGATCAGCCGCGCCTTGTTCACCTGGTAGGGCAGTTCAGTGACGATGATGCTCTGTCTGCCGGTCTTGTCGTCTTCCTCGATGTGGGCGCGCGCGCGCACGTAGATCTTGCCGCGACCGGTGCGGTAGGCCTGCACGATGCCGGCGCGGCCATTGATGATGCCGGCGGTGGGAAAATCGGGTCCGTGCACGTATTCCATCAGGTCGTCCACACTCAGGGTGGGATCGCCCATCAGGGCCATGCAGGCGCTGATGATCTCTGGCAGATTGTGCGGCGGAATGTTGGTGGCCATGCCCACGGCGATGCCGGAGGAACCGTTGATCAAGAGGTTGGGCACGCGGGCGGGCAGCACCTCGGGAATTCTTTCGGTGCCGTCGTAGTTGTCGGTGAAATCGACGGTTTCCTTGTCGAGGTCGGCCATCAGCTCGTGCGCGAGCTTTTCCATGCGGATTTCGGTGTAGCGCATGGCGGCGGCAGCGTCGCCGTCCACCGAACCGAAGTTGCCCTGCCCGTCGACCAGCGGATACCGCAACGAAAAATCCTGCGCCATGCGCACGATGGTTTCGTACACCGCGGAGTCGCCGTGCGGGTGGTACTTACCGATCACGTCCCCCACCACGCGGGCGGGTTTCTTGTACGGCTTGTTCCAATCGTTGCTCAGTTCGCCCATGGCGAACAACACCCGGCGATGCACCGGCTTGAGCCCGTCACGCACGTCGGGCAAGGCGCGTCCTATGATCACGCTCATGGCGTAATCGAGATAGGACTGGCGCATTTCACTTTCGATGGTGACGGACTGGATCTGTTCCTGGTTTTCTGCCATTGAGCTACGTCTTCTGCTTCAGGTTCAACATTGGGTCGACATCACCACGCAGCGTCAGGTACCACAAGACCGGCCAGGGAGCTTCCCTGAACGGGCTTGGCAAGGGAGCGGCGCAGAACGCCGACGGCATGGGATAAGCGTTTGATGAATTTGAATTTTTACTCGCTTTTCAAGCCCGCGATGTTAGCACGGAAGCCCCCGGCTGGGACAGTGCAAAATACAAAAATCAGCAGGGTTCCCGCGGGCCTGGACCAGCGCCCCGCGCGCGCCCGTGGTGGGAAGATGCGGACGCAGCCGCTATACTCGCCCACTCGCCATTTTCAGGGTCCGGCATGAGCTCCACCTCCCCACTTTCCCCCTCCGCGGACTGCCTGATTCACGCCCGCTGGGTACTGCCGATGAACCATCCCGGGCGCTGCCTGGAACACCATTCGCTTGCCCTTGCCGGCTCGCGCATCGTCGCCATCGGCCCCACCGCCGAGATCCAGGCGCGCTATCCGCAGCCCCGCCAGCAACTGCACCTGGATTCGCACGTGGTGCTGCCGGGGCTGATCAACGCCCACACGCACAGCCCGATGAACCTGTTGCGCGGCTTCGCCGACGACCTGCCCCTGCAGGCCTGGCTGGAACGCGCCATCTGGCCGGCGGAAAACCGCATCATGGGCGAAGCCTACGCCGCCGAGGGCACGCGCCTCGCCATCGCCGAAATGCTGCTTGGCGGAGTGACCTGCTTCACCGACATGTATTTCTTTGCGGAAGACAGCGCCAGGGTGGCGGACGAATGCGGCATCCGCGCCCACTTCGCCAGCCCGGTGTTCGACAGCGCCACTGCCTGGGGCGCGAATGCCGATGATTATCTCGACAAGGCCACACGCCTGCACGATCGCTACCGCCACCACGAACGCATCAGCGCGCTGTTCGGCCCCCACGCGCCCTATACCGTTTCCGACGCGCCACTGCGCCGCATCGCCATGCTGGCCGAGGAACTGGACGTGGGCATCCACATCCATCTGCACGAGAACGCCGGGGAAATCACCCAGGCCATGGCCAGCCACGGCCTGCGTCCGCTGCAGCGGCTGCGCCAGCTCGACCTGCTGAGCCCGCGCCTGCAGGCGGTACACATGACCCAGCTCGCGCCCGCCGATCTGCCGCTGTTGGCCGAACATCGCGTGAACGTGGTGCACTGTCCCGCCTCCAACATGAAACTGGCCAGCGGCATCTGCCCCGTACCCGCCCTGCTGGAACACGGCGTCAATGTGGCGCTCGGCACCGACGGCAGCGCCAGCAACAACAACCTGGACATGTTCGAGGAAATGAAACTGGCGTGCCTGCTGGCCAAGACCGCCACCGGCGATGCCGCCGCGCTCAACGCGTGGCAGGCGCTTGCCATGGCCACGCGCAACGGCGCCGCGATGCTGGGGCTGGAACAGGAGCTCGGCACGCTGGAAACCGGCAAGCGCGCGGACATCATTGCCGTGAATCTCGATGCGCCGAATACGCTGCCGGTCTACGACCCCGCCTCCACGCTGGTCTACAGCGCCGACCCTTCGCAGGTCAGCCATGTATGGGTGGATGGCCAGTTGCTGGTGCAGGAACGCCGGCTCACCCGCATGAATCTCGACGACTGCCTGGAAAACGCCAGGCGCTGGGGCCAGGACATCATCCGGCTCACGACGCAGGAGCTCGCCTCATGAACGTGGATCACGCCGAAATCGCCAAGTTCGAAAAGCTGGCCGCGCGCTGGTGGGACCGCAACAGCGAATTCAAGCCGCTGCACGACATCAACCCGCTGCGCATGGCCTTCATCGACGACAAGGTGGAACTGGCCGGCAAACAGGTGCTCGACGTCGGCTGCGGCGGCGGCATCCTGAGCGAAGCCATGGCGCAGCGCGGCGCGCGTGTCACCGGCATCGACATGGGCGAGGCCCCGCTCGGCGTGGCGCGCCTGCATCTGCTGGAAAGCGGCCTGGACGTGCGCTACGAACACGCCAGCGCCGAGGATTACGCGGCGCGCCACGCCGGCACCTTCGACGTGGTCACCTGTCTGGAAATGCTCGAACACGTGCCCGACCCGGCTTCCGTATTGCAGGCCTGCGCCATGCTGCTCAAGCCGGGCGGCCAGCTCTTCGTGTCCACCATCAACCGCAACCCCAAGGCCTGGCTGTTCGCGGTGGTGGGCGCCGAATACGTGCTGCAGATGCTGCCGCGCGGCACGCACGACTACGCCAAGTTCATCCGCCCTTCCGAACTCGCCGCCTGGGCACGCGCCGCCGGGCTCACGCTTGGCGAAGTCAAGGGCATGACCTACAACCCGTTCACCAAGACCTATCGCCTCGGCGGGGATGTGGACGTGAACTACCTCATGCACTTCACCCGCGCGGACGCGTCCTGATGCTGCGCGCGGTACTGTTCGATCTCGACGGCACATTGCTCGACACCCAGCCCGACTTCTCGGTGCTGGTCGATCGCCTGTTGAGCGAACATGGCCTGCCCGCCGCCGATCCGCTGCGGCTAAATCCGCAACTATCCTCCGGCGCCCGCGCCATGCTCAGAGCTTGTTTCGAACTGGAGGACTGCGCGCCGCAGCTCGACACCCTGACCGCGCGCTTCCTGGAAGATTACCAACAACTCATTCCACAAACTCAGGCGGCACTGTTCGCCGACATCGACCTGCTGCTCTCGGACCTGGTGGAGCGCGGCCTGCCCTGGGGCATCATGACCAACAAGGCGCGCCGCTTCAGCGCGCCGCTCCTGACCCAGTTCGAGTCCTTCGCCACCTGCGCCGCCCTGGTATGCCCCGACGACGTCGGCAAAGGCAAACCCGACCCGGCGGGCCTCTTGCACCTGTGCGAACAATTGCAGGTGGCACCCGCCGACGCCGTGTACGTGGGCGACCACCGCCGCGACATCGACGCGGCCAAGAGCGCCGGCATGACCGGCATCGCCGCCGCCTGGGGCTACCTGGCAACCGATGAAAACCTGACCGAATGGGGCGCCAGCTTCATCGCCACCACCCCCGCCGAGCTGCGCGCGCATCTTGCAGCGCTCGGCGCCCGCTGATCCGCACCCGGAGCCCCATGTTCACCTACACCCCCACTCCCGATTTCCTGCGCGACCGAATCATCCTCGTCACCGGCGCCGGTTCCGGCCTCGGCCGCGCCGCCGCGCTCGACTACGCCCGCCACGGCGCCACGCTACTGCTGCTCGGCCGGGACGAAGCGAAACTGGACGCCGTCTACGATGCCATTGAAGCCGAAGGCGGCACCGAGCCCGCCATTTTCGTCATGGATCTGGAACGTGCCGGCGAAAACGATTATTTCGAACTGGCCAACCTGATCCACCAGGAGTTCGGACATCTCGATGGCCTGCTGCACAGCGCCGGCGTCTTCGCGCCGATATTGCCGCTGGAACACCACACGCTGGAATCCTGGCAGCGCCTGCTGCAAGTGAATCTGACCGCCGGCTTCGCCCTGACCCGCGCCTGCCTGCCTCTGTTGCGGGCCGGGCAGAACGCCTCGGTGATCTTTACCAGCTCGACGGCAGGACGCGAACTACGGGCGTATTGGGGTGGCTATGCGATCGCCAAACATGCGGTGGAAAATCTGGCGCAGATGTTTCATCTGGAACTGGAGAATACCAGCGCGATTCGCGTGAACACGCTGAATCCCGGGCCTTGCGCCACTGCCCTGCGCCGCGTGGGGTTTCCCGCCGAAGACCCCTCCACCCTGCCCCGCCCCGAAGCACTGATGGCGCCTTATCTGTACTTGATGGGGGATGACAGTCTTCACGAACGTGGGAAACAATTCTCCGCACAGTGAATGGTTTGGCGCCTCGTGGTCACACTATCGGCCCTGCCCCTTACGAGGCCCGCGCCAAGGCCCACTCCCGTATTCCGGTTGGGACCGAGTGTTCCTGCGCACATCCTTCGGCGGCGCCACCCGCTTGTCGCCGCGGCGCTTCGCCTCGTAGCGGCCTTTCAGTTCCAGCGATTTCCCCGGCGGCCGATACCGCAAACCCGCCAGGGTATATAGCGACTTCGCCTCATTCACCGGCAGTTCCACGAACTTCCCCGCCTTCACATAGCTGGGAATCAAAATGTTCCCGTAACGCACCCGCTTCAGGCGGCTCACCTTCAACCCCTGCGACTCCCAGATGCGCCGCACCTCGCGGTTGCGTCCTTCCTGCAGCACCACGTGATACCAATGGTTCACGCCCTCGCCGCCGGCATAGCGGATCGCGTCGAAACGTGCTGGGCCGTCCTCGAGTTCCACGCCGCGCTGCATGGCGTGCAGCATCTCATCGTTCACTTCGCCCATGACGCGCACCGCGTACTCGCGTTCGATGCGGGTGCCTGGATGCATCAGCTTGTTGGCCAGTTCGCCGTCGGTGGTGAAGAGCAGCAGGCCGGTGGTGTTGATGTCGAGCCGGCCCACCGCCACCCAGCGGGCGTGGGTCAGGCGCGGCAGGTGATCGAATACGGTGGGGCGGCCTTCGGGGTCGTTGCGGGTGCAGATTTCACCGAGGGGTTTGTTGTAGAGGAGCAGATATTGGCCGGCGGCGGTGGCTTCGCGGGTGGCAAGGATTTTCTTGCCGTCCACCATCAGCTTGTCGTCAGGGCCGACGCGGTCGCCCAGACCTGCCACCTTGCCGTTGACCTTGACCCGGCCGGCCACGATCCATTCTTCCAGTTCGCGGCGCGAACCCAGTCCGGCGCGGGCCAATACTTTCTGCAGTTTTTCGTCCATTGCTCATTTCTCACGAAATTAGGGGTTGTGGAATAAGAATTCAGGGATTATCGGGTGGCGTTTCGTCGTCGGCCGTATCGGCATCGGGCTCGGTTCCGGCAGCGTCATCGTCCAAAACTTTGTCCGCTTCTTCAATTGGAGCAGTGTCATTCTCGTCGAGGGCGGAGTCGATGGCATCCGCGGCATCGTCGGCATCCACGGCGGCAATGTCGGCGGTGGGACCGGCCACGGCGTCGACATCTTCATAGTCGTCCGGCAGATCCTGCAGGCCCAGGGTGGCGTCCACGGCACTGAGGATTTCGCTGATCGGCCGGGTGCCGATCGCGGCGGCGGCCAGCTCTTCCTCGTCGGCGGCAAGGGTCTCGGCGTCCGGTTCGGGATCGGGGAACTCGATGATGCGGCCGGCGGGCTTGTCTTCGTCGAGCGACAGGCCGCGGTTGATTTCCTCGAGGTCGCGTATTTCGGACAGCGGCGGCAGCTGGTCGAGGCTTTCCAGATTGAAATAGTCGAGGAACTGGCGGGTGGTGGCGTACATGGCCGGACGGCCCGGCACGTCGCGATGGCCCACCACGCGAATCCATTCATGCTCGAGCAGCGTCTGCACGATCTGGGTACTCACCGCCACGCCGCGGATTTTTTCGATGTCACCGCGGGTGATCGGCTGGCGGTAGGCGATGATGGACAGCGTTTCCATCAGCGCGCGCGAATAGCGCTGCGGTTTTTCCTCCCACAGGCGCCCTACCCATTCGGCCAGTTCCTGACGCACCTGGAAGCGGTAGCCGGACGCGACCTTCTTCAGCTCGAACCCGCGCTCGGCACAGTCCGCCTCGATGCTGGCCAGGACCTCCAGCAGCGCCTCGCGTTCGGGCCGTTCTCCTTCCATGAACAAGGCTTCCAGACGCTCCAGCGGCAAGGGCTTGGCGGCGGCCAGCAGCGCGCCTTCGATGATCTGCCTGAGTTTGCTTGCTTCTATCATGCGGCTCTAGCTCGGATATGGATGGGTCCAAAGGGTTCGGTCTGCGCCAGTTCCACCAGCGATTCCTTGATCAGTTCCATGATGGCGAGGAAGGTGACCACCACGCCCTCGCGGCCTTCGTCCTTCATCAGCAGCGACAGCATCGGCGTGAAGTGTTCGGCGGAAACGCGCAGCAGGATCTGCGACATGCGCTCGCGGGTGGTGAGGCTTTCGCGCTGGATGCGGTGGCTTTCGTGCAGATCGCCACGGCGCAGCACTTCGGCAAAGGCCAGCAGGATTTC
>DATMFX010000394.1:0-3777 GCA_035555995.1 Hyphomicrobiales bacterium
CTTCGAGAAGGTTCTTGCCCATGCGCCCCTTGGCGCCGGCAACGGCGATTCTCAGCATAGGAATTCCATGTGATTTGCGGAAATGGATAAGGAGACGGAGTAAAGCACAAAATGGCGCACGCCGCTTTATGCCGGCCCCGGCCGACCGGGGCAGACGCTCAGGATTTCAGTGAATCCACGAAGTGTTTGACGCCGTCGAACCAGCTGGTTTTGCGCGGGTTCTGGTGGTTGCCGCTGCTTTCCTCGATCTCGCGGAATTCCTGCAGCAGCTCCTTCTGCCGGCGCGTGAGGTTGACCGGCGTTTCCACCACCACCCGGCACAGCAGATCGCCGGTGGGGCCGCCGCGTACCGGCGTCACGCCCTTTTCACGCAGGCGGAACAGCTTGCCCGTTTGGGTTTCGGAGGGAATCTTGAGTTTTACGCGGCCATCGAGCGTAGGCACTTCCAGTTCGCCGCCAAGCGCGGCATCCACGAAGCTGATGGGAATTTCGCAGAGCAGGTCGGCGCCGTCGCGCACGAAGATGGGGTGATCCTTGATGGCCACCTGCACGTAGAGGTCGCCGGGCGGGCCGCCGTGGGTACCCGCCTCGCCCTCGCCGGTGAGGCGGATGCGGTCGCCGGTATCGACTCCGGCCGGCACCTTGACCGACAGCGTCTTGCTTTCCTGCACCGCGCCGCGACCGTGGCACACGTGGCAGGGATCCTTGATGGTCTTGCCGGCGCCGTGGCAGCGGGGGCAGGTCTGCTGCACCGAAAACGGCCCCTGGCGCATGCGCACCTGGCCGGCACCGCCGCAGGTAACGCAGTTTTCCGGCGTGGTGCCCTTGCGGGCGCCGGTGCCGTCGCAGGTGGCGCAGGGCACGCGAGTGGGAATGCGGATCTTGACCGTGGTGCCGCGCACGGCGTCTTCCAGCGACAGTTCCAGGGTGTAGCTCAGGTCGGCGCCGCGCTGTACATGGCTGCGGCGGCCGCCGCCGAAGATATCGCCGAAAATGTCGCCGAAAATGTCGCCGAAGCCGGCATGGGGGCCGCCGCCGGCCTGATTGTTGACACCGGCATGGCCAAACTGGTCGTAGGCGGAGCGTTTGTCGCGGTCGGACAATACTTCGTAGGCTTCGTTGGCTTCCTTGAACTTGGCCTCAGCATCCGCGTCTCCTGGATTGCGGTCCGGGTGATGCTTCATGGCAACGCGCCTATAGGCTTTTTTCAGGTCCTGCTCGGACGCGCCCCGCTCTACACCCAGTACTTCGTAATAATCCCGTTTTTGCATGCTGATCCCACGAGCGGAAAACCGGCGCGAGTGTCTCCCGCCGGTTTTCAGCGATTGTCATCCACCGGAAGGCGGTGGCGCTGGCTGAGTTTATTTGTCGTCTTTTACTTCTTCGAATTCGGCATCGACGGCGTCGCCCGCCTTGCCGGAAGCCGCGTCCGCATTCTCTCCCGCCGCACCGGCAGCGCCCTGCTGGGCGTTCTGCGCGTCGGCATACAGGCGCTGGGCCAGATTGCCGGACGCTTCGCTCAGCGCTTCGGTGCCGGATTTGATGGCGTCCAGATCGTCGCCCTTGATGGCGCCTTCCAGCGCGGTGATGGCGCTTTCGATCTTGGTCTTCTCGTCGTCCTGCACCTTGTCCTTGGCTTCGGTAAGCGTTTTGCGGGTGGCATGGATCAGGCCGTCGGCCTGGTTGCGCGCCGTGATGAGCTCCTCGAACTTTTTATCGTCGGCGGCGTGCGATTCGGCATCGCGCACCATTTTGGCGATCTCATCGTCGGACAGCCCGCTGGAGGCCTTGATGACGATGCTCTGCTGCTTGCCGGTGGCAAGGTCCTTGGCGCTGACGTTGAGGATGCCGTCGGCGTTCAGGTCGAAGCTCACCTCGATCTGCGGCATGCCGCGCGGCGCCGGCGGAATGTCGCTCAGGTCGAAGCGGCCAAGCGATTTGTTGTCGGCGGCGCGTTTGCGCTCGCCCTGTACCACGTGGATGGTCACCGCGCTCTGGTTGTCATCCGCCGTGGAGAAGGTCTGCTTCTTGTTACAGGGGATGGTGGTGTTCTTGTCGATCAGCATGGTGGCCACGCCGCCCAGGGTTTCGATGCCCAGGGACAGCGGGGTGACGTCCAGCAGCAGCACGTCGGTGACTTCGCCCGCCAGCACGGCGGCCTGCACCGCGGCGCCCATGGCCACCGCTTCGTCCGGGTTGACGTCCTTGCGCGGTTCCTTGCCGAAGAACTCGGCCACTTTCTTCTGCACCAGCGGCATGCGGGTCTGCCCGCCCACCAGGATCACGTCGTTGACGTCGGACACGCTCAGGCCGGCATCCTTGAGCGCGATCTTCAGCGGCTCGAGGGTACGGTTGACCAGTTCCTCCACCAGTGATTCCAGCTTGCTGCGGGTCAGCTTGACCACCAGATGCTTGGGTCCGCTGGCATCGGCGGTGATGTACGGCAGGTTCACTTCCGTCTGCTGCGTGGACGACAGCTCGATCTTGGCTTTTTCCGCGGCTTCCTTCAGGCGCTGCAGGGCCAGGGGATCGTTGTGCAGGTCGATGCCGGAGGATTTCTTGAAGTCGTCCGCCAGGTATTCGATCAGGCGCAGGTCGAAGTCTTCGCCACCGAGGAAGGTATCGCCGTTGGTGGACAGCACTTCGAAGGAGTGCTCGCCGTCGGTTTCGGCGATCTCGATGATGGAAATGTCGAAGGTGCCGCCGCCGAGGTCATAGACCGCGATGGTGGAATCGCCGGTTTTCTTGTCCATGCCATAGGCAAGCGCGGCCGCGGTGGGCTCATTGATGATGCGCTTGACGTCGAGGCCGGCGATCTTGCCGGCGTCCTTGGTGGCCTGGCGCTGGGCATCGTTGAAGTAGGCCGGCACCGTGACCACAGCGGCCGTCACCGGCTCGCCCAGGTAGTCCTCGGCGGTCTTCTTCATCTTCATCAGCACCTGGGCGGAAATCTGGGGCGGCGCCAGTTTTTCACCGCGCACTTCCACCCAGGCGTCGCCGTTGTCGGCCTTGGCGATGGTGTAGGGCACCATGTGGATGTCTTTCTGCACCACGTCGTCCTTGAACTGACGACCGATCAGGCGCTTGACCGCGAATACGGTATTTTTGGGGTTGGTGACCGCCTGGCGCTTGGCCGGCTGTCCCACGAGAATCTCGCCATCCTCGGTGTAGGCGATGATGGAGGGGGTGGTGCGGTCACCCTCGGAATTTTCGATGACTCTGGCTTTCCCCCCCTCCATGATCGCAACGCAGGAGTTGGTGGTCCCCAGGTCTATGCCAATGATCTTGCCCATTTACGTTCTCCAATGACTGCTGAATTCTGTTCGTTTGCAGGAAATTCCGGCCATCGCCGGGACCCTGGACGTTGCAGGCTATATTGATCCGCCCCCCGAAAATTCAAGGGGGCCGCCCCTTTGCGGCTCAATCCGTCTTGGACACCACCACCATGGCGGGCCTGAGCACCCGGCCATTGAGGACGTAGCCTTTCTGCATGACCTCCAACACGGTATTCGGCCCGGCCTCCACGCTTGCCACCGTGGCCATGGCCTGGTGCCGCTGGGGATCGAAGGGCTCGCCGTGTGGGTCGATCTGCTGAATGCCAAACTTGTTGAACACCTCGATGAGGCCCTTGAGGGTCAATTCCACGCCCTCGCTGAGACCGCGCACCCCCGGATCAGCGGTGTTCGGCGGCGCCGCGGCCAGCGCGCGTTCGAGATTGTCCGCCACGGCGAGCAGTTCGGCGCTGAACTTTTCCAGGGCGAACTTGTGGGCTTTTTC
>DATMFX010000395.1:0-2348 GCA_035555995.1 Hyphomicrobiales bacterium
TCAACCAAGGAAATGCCCATGATTCGTCCGCTACGTCACTACTGCGCGCTGACCCTGCTCTGTGCAGCCTGCGCTTCGCCCGCGTCCGCCCAGATAGGCAGCACCGTATTGGGCCCCGGCCCCTGGGTGTTCCAGACCTTCGAGCAGGATTTCCTCAAGGTCAGCGTGGTGGCCCGGGGCCTCGACCATCCTTTCGGCCTGGTGTTCCTGCCGGGCACGGCCACCGCCGCCAACCCGCTCGGCGACATCCTGATCACCGAGCGCAACGTGGGTACCGTGCGCCTGTTGCGGGGCGGTGAGCTGCAGGCCGAACCCGTCGTCGACATGAAGCAGGTGTTCACGATGGAACAGCTTTTCGACATCAAGCTGCACCCGGACTTCGAACGGAACCATCTGCTCTATTTCACCTACATCAAGACCGCGCCGAACCCGGATGGCAGCAACGGCTACTGGGTGAATACCATATTGGCACGAGGCCGCTACGACAACGGCCGCATCACCGATCTGGAAGACGTCTACGAAGCCGACGCCTGGAGCGGCAACATCGGCGGCGCGTCGTCGCGGCTGCATTTTCTTGCCGATGGCACCCTGCTGTTCGGTGTTTCGCATCGCATCGACGAAGACGCCCCGCAGGCGCTGGATTCAGACATCGGCAAGATCCTGCGCCTGAACGACGACGGCACCGTGCCGGACGACAATCCTTTCATCGGCGTGGAAGGCGCGCGGTCGCAGATTTATGTCTGGGGCATACGCTCGGTGATGGATTTCACCACGCACCCGCACACCGGCAAGGTCTGGGAAGTGGAAAACGGGCCACAGGGCGGCGACGAAGTGAACATCCTCGAACCGGGGCTCAACTACGGCTGGCCCATCGCCACCTTCGGCCGCGACTACGACGGCACGCGCTTCACGCCGCGGCCGGAACTCGACAACACCGAGCTGCCATTCATCTACTGGGTGCCCTCGATCACCGTGTCCAGCCTGCGGTTCTATACCGGCGACGTCTTCCCCAACTGGAAAGACAACCTGTTCGTCACGTCCATGATTACCGGCCGCATCCCCAGCACCGGCCATCTGGAACGCGTCGTGCTCAATGACGACGGCGAGCTGCGCCGAGAACAGCTGCTCAATCAGCTGCACCAGCGAATTCGCTACGTGGTGCAAGGCCCCGACGATCTGCTCTATCTCCTGACCGACGAAACCGATGGCGCATTCCTGCGCCTCGAACCCGGCACCGCCGCGGAGGCCGCCCTTTACGGAGACCAGGCCGCCACGGTGGAAGAGGATCTTTCCGGAGAAGCCCTGGTATTCGCGGAATCCGACTGCCAGGCCTGCCATCGGACCGAAAAGACCCTCCTGGGGCCGGCGTACAGCGCCATCGCCAAACGCTACGAATTGAACGACGCCAACGTCGAACTGCTGGCAAACAAGGTGATCCAGGGCGGAGACGGCGCCTGGGGAGACGTGCCCATGACGGCCCACTCCACCCTCAGCCTGGATACGGCCAGGGACATGGTGCAGCAGATTCTCGCGCTCGACACGGATTGACCGTTCCCCCTTCTTCATTCTTTCTGCAATTTCTCCCGCAAAAAAATTCCGCCCGTGAGCCTCGAAAGGCTGACGGGCGGCAAGGGGGGAAGTCTCTGGCAGCAGGGACTGCCGGTTTAGAAGTGCAGGTTCACACCCACGTAGTAGCGGCGCCCCAGGATGTCGTAGAAGTTGCGGTTGGTCTGGCCGGTGGCGGTGTTGGTCGCGCTTGCGAATACCCGCTCCGGTTCCCGGTCCAGCAGGTTGTCGATACCGAAGCGCAGATTGATCACCTCCGACAGGTTGTAGCGTCCCGAGAAATCCACAAGGTCATAGCTGCCCGTGGGTACGTCGGTATTGCCCGGCGTGCCGGTGGCCAGCGACTGGATGCTCGGCAGGTGACGCCAGCGCAGGCTGCCGCTCCAATCGCCCACCGAGTAGGTGGCGTTGATCGCGCTGCGCCAGTCGTACGCGTAGCCATTGAGCCCGATGAGGTCGGCCGGGCCGGAAGTGCCTTTCCATTCATTGAACGGTTGTTCCGGCGAGGTCTGGGTTTTGGCCTTGTCGGTGATCGTGAGATTGGTGCTGATATTGAGCAGGCCCGGGCCGAGATCCCGGTTCCAGTTGAGCGTGATATCGTACCCGGCGAAGTCGATCGCGCCCTGGTTGGTGTACAGCAGCAGCGTGTTGCCTTCCCCGCCGGTATCCACGGCGCGGTCGATCTTGCGGCAGGCCGCGGCGTTCGGATCGAAGCCCGGGTTGTTCTCCGGCGACAGGCACAGCGCATAGATGTTGTCGGGGTCCTCGGTCGAGATCATGTC
>DATMFX010000396.1:0-3823 GCA_035555995.1 Hyphomicrobiales bacterium
GGGGACCACCGTGGTGGGATTGGCCAGGAAGCGGTCGAGCGTGGGGGTATTCCAGGTCAGGCCCGACTGGCTCAGCGCGATGGTGTAGGGAAACTGCGCGTTGTCGGCAGCGGCCTTGCCGAAGATGCCGTGCAGGCTGGGGCCCTGGGCGCCACCGTTGTCGTTGGGCTCGGCGCTGTGGCACAGCCCGCACTGCGCGCGAAAGAAGGTTTTGCCGGCATTGGCATCGGCGGCCTGGGCGCCGTGCGCGAACACCAGCGCGGCAAGCAAGAGCATTAATTTATGGCGTGCCATCCCCGGCCGCCAGCCCTGCGGGGACGCTGCTGGCGCAGCGTGAAAAATTGCTCCTGGCAATTTTGTATGCCCGATACGGATCGGGCAGGCCGCGGACGCTTTTTTATTCTTCATGTGTTTGCTCCTTGGATGGCTGGCTTGACCTTACTGCTTCTCTCCGGTCCAGGGCAGGGGATTGGTGCCGTCCTTGCCGGTCCATTCGCCGGTGAAGGAGGAAAAATCGCGGCTGAATTCCATGATGGCAAAGCCTTCGCCGAACTTGTCGGTCCATTCGAGCGAAATGGTGCGCTCGTCCTCGAAGAGGATGTTGGACAGGGTGCCGCTGAAGGCGCCGTCTTCCTCGTCCACCGAGTATGAGCCGGTCATGCGCCCGGTGGGCTGCAGGATGAACTCGGTGATCACGGGGTCGAGATCGGCGCCGTTGTAGACCTCGCCGACGTAGGTGCCGGCGAGGCGGCTGTAAGGGTCTTCGGCGGCGCCGGCAAGGGAACTGCATGCGCAAAGGCAGGCAAGGAAGAACGACAAACGAAGCATGCGCGTCACTACATCGGGCGGAATCAGGACGCACTATAGCCCACTTTGCCACAGCGGACACGGCACGCGGCCCCACCGTGGCGCGTGACAGGCGCCGCAGCGCCCGGCTTCGGGGAGTTTTTCCCAAGAATCGCCGCGGGCCAGCCCGTACACTTGGCGCCCACGGCAAAGATGACTGGGTATGCGTAACGGGTCCTGCGGTTTCACGCTGATCGAACTGGTGGCGGCGATCGTCATCGTCGGCACGTTGGCGGCGGTGACGCTGGCGCGCTTCGCCGCGCAGGATCCCTATGCCGGCGTGGTGGTGCGTGACCAGATCGTGGCCATGGCGCGCGCCGCGCAGCACCGCAGCCTGGGCCATGCCGGCGTGCAACTGATTCTCCAGCCCCAGGGCGATACCTTGCAGATGCGTATCGAAGATGCCGACGGCCCGCTGCAGAGTTCCGCGGCGCCACTGCGTGCGTTGTTGCTGAGCGGCAAGGTGAATCCTGCGCCGCTCGATTCCTGTGCCAGCGAGCCGGGCCGGGCCATCACCGACATTGTCCCTTTCACCCTGGAATACCAACTGCCGGGAGACCTGGTGCTGGCCGATGGCTCACCGGTCACCAGCCAAGTGCATCTGTGCCTCGATGGCGATCCCTCCCTGACCGTCTGCATTGCCGCCACCGGCTTCGCCTATGCCGGCGAGTGCGTGCCATGAAACCCGCCGACACCACGCGCAACAACCAGCGCGGCCTGACGCTGGTGGAAATGATCGTGGCCATCGTCATCATGGCGGTGGCGCTCGTGCTGGTGGCCCGCACCGTGGCCAGCGGCGTGGCGGCGTCTCCGCAGGTGGTGCTGGAAGCGCGCGCCATCGCGTTGGCGCAGAGTTATCTCGATGAGATTCTGGCGCGGCGTTTCGACGAGGGTTCTGCGCCCAACGGCATTCCTCCCTACACCGGTTCCTGCACCGTGCTGCCCGAGGAAATCGCGCGTGCCGATTATGACGACGTGGATGACTACGACGGTCTGCAGGAAGGATTCGGGCATCCCGGTCCGCTGCTGGATGCGCGCGGTCTGCCGCGCAGCGACGACTATGCCCAGTACGCGGTGGAAGTCAGCGTGCGCTGCCTGGACGCGGGCTCCAGCGAAGGCGAAGCGGCGTTCAACCTTCCCTCGAATGACCTGAAGCTGATCACGGTAACGGTGCGTCACCCCGGCCACACCGAAGGCTGGGCCTTCAGCGCCTACAAGGCCAATTTCTGAGGCGCATGCACGTGGCAATGGCAACGCACAACAAAGCCCCCGGCAGGATGCGCGGTTTCACGCTGGTGGAACTGGTGGTTACCCTGGTGGTGGCCGCCATTCTCTCGGTCGGCGTGCTGAGCTACATCAACGATTCGCTCCGCGGCCTGGTGCTGGCGCGCACGCAGAACCAGCTGGCCAGTGAAGCACGCGCGCTGCTTGGTCGCCTGACCGTGGAACTCTACAACGCCGTACCCAACAGCCTGCGCATTGCGCCCACGGGCAACGGCAATCAATGCCTGGAATTCATTCCCTTCAGCCATGTCAGCACGTACGTGGAGGCGCCGTTCAGCGAAGCCGATGATCATATCGACGTCATTGCCACCGATGCCTCCAACCCCTTGCCCTCGGGCATGCAGGTTGGGCTCCACGCGGTGCTCTATCCTATCGAGGCGAACCCGCTTTATGACCTGGATGCAAACGGCCCCGTCGCCTTGGTGGATGAGGTGGACGCGGTGCCCGGCGCACCGGAGCTGGCACGGTTGCAGTTGAGTACCACGCACAGTTTTCCCCGCCGCTCGCCACTGGACCGCGTGTTCCTGAGCAGCACCCCGGTCAGCTTCTGCATCGAAGGCAAGCGCCTGTATCGCTATGCCGGCTACGGTTTTTCTCCAGCCCAGTGCGGTCCGGCGGACAGCGGCTGCCCCCTGATGACCGCGGGCAGCAAAGGGCTTCTGGCCGAGAATATCGACAACGCCGATCTGCAGGCGTTCACCTACACGCCCGGCACCCTGCAGCGCAACGGCCTCATCCTGTTCGACCTGCGTCTGCGCCGTGGCGACAGCACGCTGGCGCTGCAACACGAACTGCTGCTGAGGAACGTGCCATGAGTCGTTCCAAAATTCTGCGCATCGAACAGGCGGGCATCGGCCTGCCCGCGGCGCTATTCGTCATCACCGTCATGGCGCTGGTGGGCGTTGCCATCAGCCGTCTGGTGGCGCTCAACGCCATGGATACCACCGAGGAACTGCAACTGACGCGTGCGCTGTACGCGGCGGAGTCGGGGGCGGGAATGGCGCTCAGTGCGTTGTATCCGCCGGCTGGGTATCCCGCTTATGGCGCCTCGCCTCAGGGCAACCTGACCTGTCCGGTAGCGGAGTATGAGTTCACCGCTGCCGGTCTCGAGAACTGCGAGGCCAGGGTGGTGTGCAATTCCACGCCTCATGAAAGCGTGCAGTATTTTACGCTCACCAGCACGGGCCGCTGCGGCGCCGTGCAGCGGGTGGTGCAGGTACAGAGCCGGTTCGAAAAGCATGAGCCCTAGCGAAGAGCGATCCCAACGATGAAACATTGCCTTGGCGTTCTGTTGCTGGTGCTTGCCTGGAGCGTTTCCGTTCCTGGATTCGCTGCTACCTATACGTTGCCCGACGGCGCATTGCCCAGCGGGTGTACCCGCACCTCATCCGTGCTGGTTACCTGCACGTCGCTCAACCTGAACAACAACGACGATACCATTGTCGTCACCTCGCCGATGACGCTGCAGGTGAACGGCAATTTCAACTATGCGCAGAACGTAAAGATCAACCAGGGCGGGCCAGCCTCCAATCTGACATTCAACGTGACAGGCAGCTGGAGCGGCGGAAATGGTGGCCATTTCAATGCCAGCCTCAACGTGGCGAACATTACGCTGAACCAGAACAGCTACGTGGGCGGTAATCTGGTGGCGAGCGGCACGGTCAGTGCGGATACCAACACCAACCAGTTCCTC
>DATMFX010000397.1:0-17852 GCA_035555995.1 Hyphomicrobiales bacterium
GCCACGTACAGGCGGTCGTCTCCCTGGTAGTCCATCTGGGCATCGGCATCGCGCAGCAGGGTGGTCACGCGCCAGGCCAGCGTTTCGTTCAGCGCGCCGCCGAGGTCCGCCGCGATCTGCGCTCGTCCGAAACTGCCGCCCTGCAGGCTCAGCTCGCGCACGCCGTCGGGAAGCGGGCGCTTGGAAACGAAGTTGGTGAGTCCACCGGGCGCGCTCTGCCCGTAAAGCCCTGACGAAGGTCCCCGCAATTGTTCCACCCGTTCGAAGGCATAGGGTTCGAGCGCAATCTGCGCGCCGGTGATGTAGTCGCGATATTGGCGGATGCCGTCCACGTAGTACGAACTGACGAAGCCGCGGGCAAACACGTAATCCTGTTCGGGATTCGCGCCGTAGCTACCCACCACCACCCCCGGCGTATAGGCCAGCACCTGCTCGATGCGTTGTGCGCCCTGTGCCTGTATTTGCCTGCCGCCCACCACGGAAATCGCCTGTGGGGTTTCCACCAATGGCGTATCGGTTTTGGTGGCGGTGCTGCTGCGGGTGGCGGCGAAGCCGGCGATGGGGCCAGTGGCGGTTTCGCCTTCTCCCCCCACCCGGAGCGGGGAGAGCAACAGCGCGCCGGCGTTTGCGGGTGCCGCCTGCAGGGTGACAGTGCCGTTGGCGCCGAAGCTGGCCACGAGCCCGGTGTCGGCCAGAAGCCGGTTCAGCCCATCGTTTACCGAGTAGTCGCCCTGCAGGCCGCCGCTTTGCCTGCCTGCCGTCAGCGTGGCGTCGCCGCTGATGAAGATGCCCGCCTGTGCGGCGAAGCGATTGAGCGTGGCGGCCAGCGGTCCCGGCGGAATGTCGTAGTGCTGCAGCGCCTCGGCGGCCTGCGCGGCGATGACCGGTGGCGGCAGCGCTCCGGCGGCGGCAAGCGTCAATGCCGCGGCCAGGAAGCGTGGGGAAAGATGAAGAAGGCGAGGACAGCGCATGCGAACGGCTCCGGGATCATGGGTCATGTAACCGCTTATCCGAACGGGAGCCGTAAAAAGGGAACCGCGGCTGAAAAAATTTTCCGGCGCGGCTTTCGGCGGTGTTCTCGAAAACGGTGGCAGCCGCGAATGGCGTGCCACGGTTCGCGCTTATTCCGGTTCCCGTGCCATGATGCTCACCCACCATGGCAGGGTGCGCCGCACACGCACCGGCAGCGCGCTTTCCAGCATGTCCAGCGCCAGGTCGGTATCCTGCAGAGGAAAACTCCCCATCACCCGCAGCGACGCCACCTCCGGCGCCACGCCGAGATGGCCGTGGCGATAGCGGCCCAGCTGCAGTAGCAGGGCGTCGAGCCGCATGTTGTCGGCACGCAGTACGCCGCGTGACCAGTCGACACCGTTCTCGTCCGTCGCACGTGGCGTGGCGATGGTGGTGGTAGAAAAGCGGGTTTTGCTGCCCGCCGGCAGAATACGTTCCTGCGTTCCCGCGCTGATGGACACCCGTCCTTCATAGACGGCGAGCCACGATGCATCGCGCTCCTGCCGGACGGCAAAACGCGTGCCGAGGGGCCGCAGGCTGCCGTGGCGGGTGTGTACCACGAATGGGCGCGGGTCGGCCGCAGTATCGATCAACAGTTCTCCCTGGTGCAGCCATAGCTGGCGGCTGTCGCTGCCAAGTGCCACGTCCACGGCGCTGGCGGTGTTGAGCCATAGCCGGGTGCCATCGTCCAATGTCAGTTCGCGGATTTCTCCCACGCCAGTGCTGAAATCGGCGCGCAGGCCGGTAATCAGCGCCTGGGGCCACTCCTGCTGGCGCCAGAGGTTCCAGCCCAGCAAGGTGCCGCCGCCCGCCAGCACCAGGGTATTGAGCACTCTGCGGCGGCTGGCGCGCTCGCGGCGAAGCGTACGCAGGGTGCTGGCGGCGCCTTCGCCGTCGACATTGGCCAGCGAGGAGAAACGGCGGCCGATGGTTTCCATGCGCTGCCAGGCTTCGCGATGTTCGGCAGAGCTGCCGAGCCAATGTTGCCAGGCGCGATGATCCTCATCGCTTACCGTGTCCGAGCGCAACAGCGCGAACCATTCCGCTGCCTGTTGCAGGCTGTCGAAGCCTGGCGGGCAGCCGGTGGCGGCATTGGGGGTTTTCATGAAGATCGCCTCGTACTTTCTTCCAGGCTGGCTTCGAACAGGGCGCAATGCAGCAGCGCGCGGGCCATGTATTTCTTTACCATGCGTTCCGATACGTCAAGTGCGGTGGCAATGGCGGCGTAGCGCATGCCCTGCAGTTGCGCCATCAGGAAGGCGTCGGCCACCTTCGGCGGCAGTTGCCGCAACATGGCTTCCACCTCGGCCAGGGTTTCCAGCACCAGCGCGTGATGTTCGGGTGACAGCGCCACCGCCTCGGGCTGCGCGGCGAGGGTTTCCAGCCACACCTGCTCCAGGCGGCGCCGGCGCCAATGATCGATGCAGAGTCCCTTGGCGATGGTGCCGAGATAACTGCGCACGTTGCGCGCGCCATCGAGTTCACGCGGCCGCGCCAGCAGGCGCACGAAGGTATCCTGCGCCAGGTCGGCAGCCGTTTCGCCACAGCCCAAACGGCGCCGCAGCCAGCCCAAAAGCCAGGGCTGGTGCTCTTCATAAAGCGTTTCGATGCTGGAATTACCGGAGGGGGGATTCAAGGGAAGCGCAGCGTGTATTAATGAAAATGATTCTCATTATACACATTGCTGGTGCGAGGGGGAGGGTGGCGCAGACCAGGGATGATGAAAACTATTGGCGCGCCCGCACCCGCGAGATGGCGCTGCACGGGAAGCCACGGCCAGGAACGCTGCGCAACGGTGCTCGATGAGGTATTCCGCTAGCCTTCAGCAGGAAAGGGCCGGACGTCGATCTCGAATGAACTGCGAGAAGACCCACTTCTCCCCAGAAGTCGGCGCCTGGCCGTTGTGCAGCGTGCGCACATCCGCCTGCATATTCTCGAGTGCGTTGACGAAATACATCCCGTCCCCCGCTTGTCCGCGCAGACTCAAACCCAGTTTCGGAAACACGGTTTCGCCACCCTGGTAATCGGCGTTCAGGTAGATCAGGAAGGTAATGATGCGATGGCCTGATCGGCGGACTTCCTCGGCATATCCCGGTTTCTCGGGATCCACGAAGTCATAGTGGTTCCCGAATTCTTCGCCGACGGCATAGTGCAAGACGGTTGATGTCTCCATATGGCTGATCGGATGGCCACAGGCCAGCGATATTCGGGTCTGCACCATCAGATGGACCAGGTCGGTCTCCATGTTGTTGAAAACCGCATAGGAGTTCGTACGAGAGCCGTCGGTAACCGCAGACTGGCTTGCCACGTCATACACGAGTGCACGGGTAAGCCTGCTGCGTGCCCAGTCGATCAGCCATTCGCAGACACGTTTGTTCAAAAACGCAGGAAAATGCCGTATCAGAGGATCGCTGTTCACAACGGATCCCTCTGGGGGGAGCAGCAGGGTCCGGAGGTCGATATCACGAAGATAGGATGCCGGCGAACGCGGCGCGGAATCCACCGCTGTTTCCTGTTGCGGCCTGTCCTGCTCCATCGAAGTCATGGACGCAAGTACGCTTAGCTGTTGATAGGCTGGCGTCCATCCACGCTCTGCCGCAAGCACGAGCAACCGAAGCACAGCCTGCCAGTCCGGGGTGCCGGCAATGCCGCTGGCGAATATGACCGCCAGCCGCTCCGCAGCTTCGGCACTACCCAGTTGCACGGCGTCATTGAGTATCGCAATGCCTTGCTGCACCAGGCGAGGCGCCCTGTCTCCCACGATGATGCGCTTGGCGAGCTGCGTCATCGCTTCGGCATCACCTTCCTGGGATGCCTTGGCGAGCTGATCGATCGCATCGTCATGACGTCCCACGACATCTAATTCAAGCGCACGTTCCACTGCCCTCGATACTTTGCTCATCTCCGTTCCTTCTCCTGCATAGGTACCAATGTAGCTAGGCCGCGCCTGGGTGCCGGGATTATAGCCACCGTATTTGGCGGATGAGGATAGCGTACTGCGTAGAGCATAGGGCCTGTCCTTGCGAATTGTGACTTTGCGACTAGCGGATTTTTTTGCCTTGGAGGTCTATTAGACCAAGCGAGAAAAAAACGGGCGATATACCCGCAATGAGGCGCTGAAAAACCTGGAGGGCGGAGTAGAGGATTTTTCCTTCACCGGGATCTATTAGAGCAGACGCAGAAAAGCGCGGGACAAATATGTCCGCAACGTTGCACTTGCCAAAGGGGAAATGGGGCTCTGCGGAAGCGGAGCGTCGAACGCATGAATACTTTACTGGAAAGCTTTCTGGCCAGCCGTCGGCGCTTGGCCAGGCTGGTGGGACGTATCGTACGGCCGGACGAGATCGAGGACATCGTGCAGGAAACCTTCGTGCTGTCGTATGCGGCGTCGCGTAGCCAGAATATTCGCAATCCTCAGGCCTTCATGATGCGGGTGGCGCACAACATAGCGCTCAAGCACGTCGGCAGGGCGGAGCGCCGGCTGAGCTGTTCCCTCGAGGACGTGAATGAAATCGACATGGTTTCCGACCTGGATACCGAGCTGCATTGCCAGTCACAGGAACGCTTTCTTGAATTCTGTCGCGCAGTGTCCGCGCTACCCCTCATCTGCCGGCGCGTATTCATTCTGAAGAAGGTCTACGGCCTGAGTCTTGAAGAAGTGAGTGACTATCTTGGCATCAGTACCAGCACCGTGGAAAAACATGTGGCCAAGGGCCTGTCGATAGTCACCGCGCATATGCTGAAGACCGATCACGCACAAGCTCCTTCCAAGCAAAAAATCAGCAAGGAGAATAACGGTGAGTAGTAATGTCATCCGTTTGCGTCTCGATGCGAAACGCCAGCAGGCGATGCGCGATGAGGCTTCTCTATGGATCGTGAGGATCAGCGCAGGCACCTCGGAAGATGATTTCCAGAAAGTGCACGCGTGGCTCGACGAGCATCCCGACCATGTACGGGCGCTGATGGACGCCGCCCGCATGTGGGACGAGGTTTCGGTGCTTTCCGAGCTATCCGACGTTTTTCCGTTGCAGGAATACCTCAAGCCGCATCCCGTGAGGGCAAGTCGTGTGATGTACTCTGTTTTCGCCACTTTTTTGCTGGTGGTGGGTTTGTGCGTTCCCGTTCTGGTCTGGTTGCAGGGAGTAGGCGGAGACGCTGCCTCGGATGCGCTGCAGCTGAGCTACGAAACCCGGGTGGGCCAGCAGTCCACTGTCGTGCTTCCGGATGGATCGGTGGTGGTGCTGAACACCAATACCAAGATCGACATTTCCTTTTCTCCCAAGTATCGCGACATCGTCCTGCACCAGGGCGAAGGCCACTTTACGGTGGCCAAGAACAAGAGCAGGCCTTTCCGGGTGCATACGAACAACGGCATCGTGGAGGCAGTCGGCACGGCTTTCACGGTGCAGCAGCTGGAGCAGAAAGTCCTGGAAGTTACCGTGCTGGAAGGCGAGGTGAATGTCATGCGCACCATGCCGCCCGAGCCTGTCGTTGCCACGCCAAGTACATCTTCTCCGGAACCTGAACAGAGCCCTCCGGCGCAGCCGTCAACGGCCGATGTTGTCGCAGCCATTGCAAGCACCATGACGGCGCCGATTCCGCTGATGGCGGGGGAGTCGCTGCAGATCAACGAAAACGACGGCAACGTGGTCAAGGCGAACGTGGCGGCAGCCGAGCTGGAAACCAGGCTTGCGTGGCGGGACGGCATGCTGCTGTTCCATGGGGATTCCCTGGAAACGGCAATTCGCGAGGTGAGCCGCTATACCGATATCCAGATCGACGTGGATGAGAAAGTGCGCAACATCTCGGTGCTTGGCAATTTCCGCACTGGTGATATCGAGGGGATGCTGTTGTCGCTGAGCATTACCTTCAATCTCCAGGTGGAACGGCCGAGCGAGGATCACATTGTGCTGAAGGCGGCTAATTAGGAAGCCTGGTTTTGTTCCGGCAATTCATGAAGACATACGGCGGATTGGTGTTGTGCTCGATGGCGATGTTGGTAACGGCACGCCCCGTGCACGCGGACGAAGAAAAGCAGTTTTTCGATGTTGAAGAACAGCCGGTAAGCATGGCGTTGTTGCAAATTGCCCAGCAGGCAGGAGTCTCCATTCTATTTCCGCAGGGACTGTTCGCGGACATCAAATCGAATCATCTGGAGGGTAGGTATGACTTGAAGGAAGCTTTGGACATTCTGCTGGCGCGAACAAATATCGACGTGTTCATTGTCGATGACACCAAACAAATAATAGTGAGCTTTAATGACATGAGCGATAACAATAAAAAGCAGGTTGCGGAGGAAAAAACAGAGACCAGGGAGCCCCAGGGCAGACGCAGCCTGCTGGCCACCGCGATAGCGGCACTGTTCGCCGGCGGAGCCGCCAATGCCGTTGCACAGGACCAGTCGCCGGGGCAGGGTGTACTGGAAGAGGTCGTGGTTACCGGCTCCCGCATCGTGCGTCGCGATCTCGACGCCTCCAGTCCGATCATGACCGTGGACGCCGCGCGTCTCGAGCAATCGAGCAACCTCAGCGTGGAAGCCATCCTCAACCAGATGCCGCAGTTCACGCCCGGGCAGACCCAGTTCAGCGCTCAGGGCGAAATCCAGACCTCGCCTTCCACATCGGTGGGCATCGGCAGTGTCAACTTGCGTGGTGTCAACTCCAACCGTTCTCTCGTGCTCATCGATGGGCGCCGTGCACAGCCGGCCAATGCCTCCCTGGTCGTGGACCTCAACACCATTCCTTCAGCAGCGATTCAGCGCGTTGAAACGATTACCGGCGGCGCCTCGTCGGTATACGGTGCAGACGCCCTGGCAGGGGTAGTCAACTTCGTGTTGAAGGACAACTTCGAAGGCGCGTCGTTTGACCTTCAGAGTGGCATTACCGAAGTCGGAGACGCGCAGGAGACCCGGTTCTCGAGCCTGGTCGGGATGAACTCTGGTGACGGACGCGGCAACGTCATGTTGGGCGTCGAGTGGTACGAACGTGATGCGGCTTATCAGAAAGATCATGATTTTTATAAGGACGGGTGGTACGACCCCCTCAACCGTATCGACACCAGCTTTCCCTCCATGCCGGCCTATGCCCCGTCATCCACTAACCGGCCTTCGCAGGCTGCGGTTGACTCCCTGTTTCCGCAGTATCCACCAGGCACGATTTCGCCAGCCAACACCTTCTACTTCAACAAAGATGGTACGGCTTTCGTACGTACCGCCACGGGAGCTCCCGGCTTCGACGAATCCCAGCTCAATCTTCCTGATACTGGAGATGGTTTCTATAGCCTGATACGTAACCAAAATGGAACGATAGGGCAACAATATATGGATGGCGCGATGCAGTCGCCGCTGCAGCGTCGTTCCGGCTTTGGTAAAGCACACTTCGATATCAACGATAACGTATCCGCATTTGCCCAGGTCAACTTCAGCCGCACCGAAGTCGAAACTTTCTCGGCGGGGCCTCCGCCTGCCGTGGGCGGCACCCGAGGTGGCAGCATCCCTAATGACGGTCGTCAGTCCATCCCGGCAGGGTTGCAGACCTTGCTCGACTCCCGTCCGGATGCCGATGACAACTGGCAGCTCAACAGGGGCCTGGACTTCCTGGGTCACTTCGGTCCCACCAACAGCAGTGACGTCTACCAGATCATGGCGGGTTTCGAAGGCCGTTTCGATACTCTGGACTGGACCTGGGAAGCGTTCTATTCGACCGGCGAGACCAATGCCACGAATTTCTACACGAGCATGCCTTCCATCGAGCGCTGGAAGCTGCTCGTTGCTTCTCCCGAATTTGGCGCTGGACAGGAAATCCTGGGATCCGGCGACTACCGGATAACCTGCGACAGCGGTTTGCCAATTTTCTACGGAACGACGGCAACCACCTCGCAGAACTGCCTGGATGCCATCAAAGGGCGCTGGAAGTCATTGACTCACCTCACGCAGGATATTTTCGAAGCCAACCTTCAGGGTGGGCTGCTGAACCTGCCCGCAGGGCAGGCACGCTTTGCCGTCGGCGTGTCCAATCGGCAGAACGGCTTCAAATACGAGCCCAGCAACCCGGCTGCAGCCATTCTGGATACCCCGATGGGATTGTGGGTATCGAACCCGACCGAGGGTAAAACGGAAGTTTCCGAAATCTACGGCGAACTGCTCATCCCGGTTCTCGAAGATGTCGAACTGGAACTTGGCTACCGCTTGTCCGATTACGATACCAAGGCAGGCAAGGTGGGCACCTGGAAGGCACTGGTCAGTTGGGACGCCACCGACTGGATGCGGGTACGCGGCGGCTTCCAGGTGGCGAACCGAGCCCCCAACACCGCGGAGCTGTATCAGTCGGAAACCACGCTCTATCAGTCGACGTTTGCCAGCGGTGACCCTTGTCAGGTCAATACCTTCGCCCAGGGTTGGGGGAATACACCAGACAACCCCAACCGCTTGAAGGTGCAGGAGTTGTGCTACGCCCTGATAGGCAGCGACGGGACGGAGTTCGGTGTGCCGGGCAGTGACGAGGCCAACAGCTTCGGTCAAGGCAATACGACTTTTACCGGGATCAACGTCGTCACCGTGGGTAACCCGGACCTCGACTCCGAACAGGCCGAAACCTGGACCCTGGGCCTGGTGCTCCAGGAACCGCTGGGGATCGAGGGTCTGACGGCTTCGGTCGACTACTACAACATTGAAATCACCGATGCGATCGCGACCTTCTCGGGTTATGAGGTTTATCAGAACTGCTTCAATGCAGATGGCGCCTCGAACCCAACCTTGTCCATGAACGATCCGGGTGGGTTCTGTAGCTTGATCCAGCGCGCTGAAACCGGCGGCGTCGGCACGGTAAGCGCTCTCTATCTGAACACGGGCGTCATCAAGACGTCGGGTACGGATGTGGGCGCAAATTACACGACCGATGTTCCGTTTGGCGGCAGGGTGTCCGTCAACAGCTCGGTGAGCTTCCTGCACGAGTTCGTCACGCAGACTACGCCGACCTCGCAGGAGATCGAGTATAGGGACACATTGGGGAACAGCGGCCAGTTCAAATACCGTCTGAATGCAACCGTTGGCTATGACTTCCCATCTGCTGACGCAAGGGTGGGGCTGCGTTTGCGCCATCTGCCCGGTGTTCGCGATGCGACCGCCGCGGTAACGCCTAACACGACGATCCTGCCACCAGGTTCCTACACCACCTACGACCTGTTCGGCTCCATGACGCTGTTCGACCGCTATCAGCTTCGCGGTGGTATCGACAACCTCTTCGACCGGGATCCGGTGATCGTCGGTGCCAGAGCGGATGACCGTAACAGTGCTTCGACCTCCCCGGGCTACTACGACGTGCTCGGCCGTAGGTATTACGTCGGTTTGAGAGTGGAATTCTGATCGGCAGTCAGCAGGAAACAGCAGGCCGGAGGTTGGGCTCCGGCCTTTTGAGAAGAAGACGCGAGGAGTGGTAGAGGATGTTTATTACAAAAGACGCATTATTCCGGCGAACGTCCCGCCGGGTTGTTTTTCTTGCGGCCTTGCTCCCGCCGGCTTCTGCCTGCCTGGCGCAACCGGATGTGTCCATGGAGGAGTTTACAGACACCTACTGCATGGAGTGCCATAACTCCGAGGATTGGGCCGCGGGTGTTGCCTTCGACCTGCTTCCTTTGTCGGATGTGCATTCGAACCGCGATTTGTGGGAGAAGGTGCTCCTGAAACTGCGGGTCGGGATGATGCCCCCCGCGATTGCCCAGGAGCAATTGCCCATGGACGAGCGGCAGGCCGTCATCAGCTCGCTGGAAGAGAAGCTTGACGACATCGTGCGGGATGCACCGGATCCAGGGCCGGCCCTGATCCGCAGGCTGAACCGCGCCGAGTATCAGAATGCGATTCGCGACCTGCTTGATCTCGATGTGGATGCGGCCTCTCTGCTGCCGCCGGACGACTCGGCATACGGCTTCGACAACAATGCTCAGGCGCTTGGCGTATCGCCGGTGCTGATCGAGCAATACCTCAGTGCGGCCGGCAAGATCGCGGCACTTGCCGTTGGCGATCTGGAAACGGGGCCTTCTGCACAAACCTTTCGTATTCGGCAGGATGCTTCCCAGAACATTCCGGTTCTGGGGATGCCTGTGGGCACCGTCGGTGGCGGTACCCTGCACACCGTGATGCCGCTCGATGGTGAATACCAATTGGACGTCAAGCTCTATAAGTCCAATCTCGGGGTGATGAAGGGGTTGGAACTGCCGCATCAACTGGAGATAGCGGTAGACGGCGAGCGTGTTCACCTCGTCACCATCGGCGGCGAAGACGATTTCAAGGCCTTGATGCACAACATCACGGAGGCGGCCGAAGCCATCGAGGCACGCAGTTCGATCGTGTTGGCTCTCCCCGCGGGCCCACACGATATCAGTGTTGGTTTTGTCTATGAGGGGGCCATCCAGAACAGCCAACGACTGCAGGCCTTCCTGCGCAGTTCGCAGGATCTTCTGGATGTGACTGGGCACCCGCATCTGGAGTCGCTTACCGTCACCGGGCCCTACAACGTCAGTGGGTCCGGCGATACGCCTTCGCGTCGCCGTATCTTCTCGTGTCTGCCACAAGAGCAAAGGGCTGAGCTGGGTTCAGGCGAGCTCGAATGCGCACGCGAGATCATCTCGGCTCTGGCACGGCAAGCCTATCGCGGTACCGATACGCCCAATGACGTGGA
The DNA here is from genome assembly GCA_035555995.1 of Hyphomicrobiales bacterium. Classification (GTDB taxonomy): domain Bacteria; phylum Pseudomonadota; class Gammaproteobacteria; order Pseudomonadales; family Pseudohongiellaceae; genus CAILUG01. The sequence continues at coordinate 10,686 of DATMFX010000397.1, forward strand.
TGTCCTGATGCAGTTCTTCGCGTTGGGACGGGACCATAACGGCTTCGAGTTCGGCATACAGTCGGCCATCGAACGTTTGCTTGCCAGTCCCAAGTTCGTATTCCGTGCCGAACGGGATCCGGCCAATGCGCCTCCCGGCACCGTTCACCCGGTCAGCGATCACGAGCTTGCCTCGCGTCTGTCGTTCTTCCTGTGGAGCAGCATCCCTGACGAGACGCTGTTGCAGTTGGCCGATAGTGGGCGCCTCAGCGACCCAGGCATCCTGGATCAGCAGGTGAAAAGAATGCTGGTTGATCCAAAGGCCCGTGCGTTGGTGGATAACTTTGCCGGCCAGTGGCTCTATTTGCGCAATCTGGACAGCATAGTGCCGAACTCCTCCGGGTTTCCGGATTTCGACGACAACCTGCGCCAGGCAATGAGAACGGAAACTGAGCTCTTCTTCGAGAGTGTCGTGCGTGAGGATCGCAGCATAGTCGATCTGATGAACGCCGATTACACCTATTTGAATGAAAGGTTGGCGCGTCATTACGGCATCAAGGGCGTGTACGGCAATCATTTCAGACGCGTTTCGCTTGAAGACGAATCTCGTTGGGGCCTGCTCGGCAAAGGCAGCGTACTGATGATTTCGTCGCACACCGACCGCACCTCGCCCATCGTACGTGGGCAATGGGTGCTGACCAATATTCTCGGTGCACCAGCGCCGGCGCCGCCGCCGAACATTCCGCCGTTGCCGGAGCCGAGTGACGCGGAGGGCTTGGTGCAGACCTTGCGCCAGCGAATGGAGATGCACCGGAACAATCCTGCCTGTTCCTCCTGTCATGAAATGATGGAACCCATTGGCTATTCGATGGAGTACTTCGACGCAATCGGCGCCTGGCGGGAACGTGAACATGGCATCGAAAGCCCACTCATAGATGCCACTGGCCGACTGCTGGACGGCACCTTCGTGGAAGGGCCTGCCCAATTGCGGAAAGCCCTGATGAGGCAGCCGGAAATCTTCGTCACCACGGCCACCGAGAAGTTGATGGTCTATGCGCTGGGCCGCGGCATGGTGCCGGCCGATATGCCGGCAATCCGGCGAATCATCAGAGACAGCCGTGAAAAGGATTATCGGTTCTCCTCGCTGATCGCCGGCATCGTTCACAGCGTTCCGTTCCAGATGCGAGTGAGCTCGTCGGCTGTCGACGCGCTGGCGGCGCGCGGCAATGAATAGGTCGCCGTACCACCCTAGAGTAGACAACGTAGAGAAGGGGAAATAATCATGAATTTTTTAAGCAGAAGAAGCATCTCGCGCCGGCACGTACTCAGAGGCATAGGGGCTGGAGTGGCGCTCCCGTTTCTCGATGCCATGATCCCCGCGGCAACTGCCGCTCTTCCCCAGCCGAAGCGCTTCGGTGTCGTGTTCGTGCCGCACGGGGAAAGGCCCGGCTACTGGTCGCCCAAACAGGTCGGCAAGGACATCGAGCTGAACGCGATCATGGAGCCGCTGGCGTCGCACAAAGACTACTTGACCGTGGTTTCGCAGCTTTCCAATCCCGTCTCCGGCCATGGCGTGAGCGTGGCGTCCTGGCTTTCCGGGAGCATCCCCAAGAAAACTGTTGCTGAAGACGTCGAGGCGGGCACGACGATCGATCAGTTGATTGCCAGCCGCATCGGCCAGGATACGGTGTTCAGATCGCTGGAGGTGGCCACCGAGGACTTCACGGGCTTCATCGGGGGGTGCGATCCGGCCTACGCCTGCGCCTACATGAATACGCTGTCGTGGTCTTCCGCCACCACGCCGCTGCCGATGGAGATCAATCCGCGTGCGTTGTTCGAACGCATGTTCGGACGCCCTGGCACCGCGGAGCAGCGCGCACAGCGCATGCTGATGGGACTCAGCATTCTGGATTCCATCCAATCCGAACTGACGGATTTCTCTCGGGGCCTGGGATCGCCCGATCGCACCCGCCTGGATGACTACCTGGCCAGTGTGCGTGAAACGGAACAGCGGATAGAACGGGCCGAACGTGAAATGGGCGCCGAGATCAAGGTGCCCAATGCCCCGGTGGGCATCCCGGATTCGTTCGCTGAACACGTCGGCCTGCAATTCGATCTGCTGACTCTGGCATACGCTACGGATCTGACACGAGTGTTCACGTTCATGATGAGCCGCGACGTTACCCAACGGGTATATCCGGAAATCGACATCACCGAACCGCACCATGCACTTTCGCATCACATGGGCGACGCCAAAAAACAGCAGGACCTGGTGAAGCTGAACGTCTACCACATGACGTTGTTCGAAAAGTTTGTCTCCAGACTGAAGAATACGCCTGACGGCGATGGTTCGCTGCTGGATAACTCCATGATCCTGTTCGGCAGTGGCATGAGCGAAAGCCAGAACCACGACAGACACGATCTTCCGACGCTGCTGGTCGGTGGTTTCGGGACGCGTGGCGGCCGTCATATCCAGGCGGAGACGGAGACACCGGTAGCCAACTTCATGTTGTCGCTATGCCAATACTACGGTCTGGAAATGGATGCGCTGGGCATCAGCACCGGCTCCATCGACTTGGTGAACGGGTAGCCGGCAAATGACGATTCGATCCGTAAAGGCGCTTATTGCGCCCGCAGCCGTGAGCGCTCTGCTGTTTGGCGCGAATGTCACGTTTCCTTCCTCGTCGGAGCTTGTGAAGTTTGCCGAGCAGGGGAATCGTGCCGCGGTGGGTTCCTTGTTGAAGAGCGGCGACATACCGGTGAACGAACCCTCGCGCGACGGCATGACCGCCTTGCTTTGGGCTGCACAGGCGAACGACTTGCCGATGGTCAAATCCCTGCTCGAAGCCGGAGCGGATCCCAATTTTGGTAACCGCTACCACATCACGCCGCTTTGGCTGGCAGCGCTGAACCGCAGCCCGGAGATGATAGAACTCCTGATTCAGCGCGGAGCCAGTGCAGCCGCCTCGCTGCCACATGGCGAAACACCCCTCATGGTTGCGGCTCGGGCCGGCGACCCGGAATCGATTGACCTACTTCTCGCGGCAGGCGCGGATCCCAACGCCAGCGAATCCTTGCACGGCGAAACGGCGTTGATGTGGGCGGCAGCGGAGGATCATCCCGACGCAATCCGGGCGCTGGTGGCGGGAGGCGCCGATCTCGACAGGCATTCGCGGGCGCTGAATCTGGCTCCGATGAAATGGGAATCGCCGGCCATGACATTGACCAGTGTATTACCTGTCGGGGGATGGACCGCAGCCATGTATGCAGCTCGGCAAAACTCGGCTGAAGCGATGGAGGCTTTGATAGCGCTGGGGTCGAGCCTGGATGAGCAGGATGAAAACGGCACCACGGCATTGAGCCTGGCAATCATGAATGAACACTACGATCTGGCAGCAGCCCTGCTCGAGGCAGGCGCAGATCCCAACGTGGCCGATCATGCGGGCGCGAGTGCTTTGTACGTTGCCGTGGATATGGTGTCTCGCCGTGGGGATGTCGGACGTCCACCGCGGCCCCTGTTCGACGAATTGAACGCCATCGACATCGTGCGGCTTGTCTTGACCCATGGCGCGAATCCCAATGCCCGCCTGCTGAGCCGCGTCATTGACCGCCATCATGAGCGTGGAGACCCCGAACTTGCCGAGGGGGCAACGACCCTGATGAAAGCAGCCAAAGCAGGAGATCTGGAATCCATGCGCGTGTTGCTCGAAGCCGGTGCGGATCCTGCCCTGGAACTGGCGAGCGGACTTACCGTATTCGATCTTGCGGAAGGGAAGGGGCGTGGTGATGCCAATGAGGAGGTACAGAATCTATTGCAAGAGTTTGCTGGCCACAGCCGCTAGCCACCTGGGTTACGGCAGTTCGGCTGGGTGAATTTCGAGCTGTATTCAAATTGAACGCGAAAATCGACTGTAAAAATATGTCGTCAAGACGAACGTAGAGTAAGAGCGGATAAAAATATGAAAGATTCAAAATTATCAGTTTCTCAAGCCTCATATCGAGCCCATAACAAGAATAAAGTTCTTTTGCTTGCCGGCGGTATGCTGATTGCGGCAGCTGCCTTCGCGCAGCCTGGGGTTGAACTGACCGACAACGATATACAGGAAATTAGGGCGCTATCGGCACATTACCTCGAAACCTTGGGTAACTGCGATCCGGAAGGCTACGCGGCTCTTTTTGCCCCGGAAGTAGGCTATTTCGCCAGCCGGTACCGCGGCAGGATGATGGGACACGAGCACCTGGTTGGAATGGTGGAGAGTGAGCGCCGTTGTCTCGCGTCAACCGATCCGGCCGAGCGTGGCCGGCCGAGTGGTAGTAACGGTGTTGAAATTGCGCTCGAGGCCACGGCCTCCGGTGCGCGCGGCCTGACGGACCTCGGCGAAGCCGGTGAATATCACGACGAATACGTGAAAACCCCCAAGGGATGGCGGTTTGCCTCGCGCACGGCGCTCAAACGCGCCGATATCGCTGCTGGGCTCAGTGCGCAGGATATGAAGGCAATTCGGCAGCTTGCGGCGCCTGAGTTCACAGATTTCTATTCGCCCGATCAGAATGGCATCTCCCGGCTGAGAGTCTCCGGTGTGGCTATCAGCACGACGGAGGACGGCGTGGTGATGGGCCGTGCCTACGTGAAGGGTGGCGGTTACAACACCGATATCTATGAGAAGACTGCCAACGGCGAGTGGCGCATCAAATCGCGGACGTTCGTGTCGCCAGGCGACGAGCCCTGATCGAGACTGTCCAGCTTTGCAGGATATCAAGGGGGTCTTGGACCTTTGCTGCCCAATGGTTGAGCGGCACCGATATGGACTGACCGATAACAATTTCCCCCTGCGCTCGTCGTTGGTGTGATGAAGCGAACTGTTTTTACGGAGAAGCCTGATGACCAATCGCAGAGAGGTATTGCAGATGAGCATGGCTGTGACGCTAGCGTCGCTTGACGCCGCCACCGCATGGGCAGCGCCATCGGGGGGTACTGGTCGCGATGCACCGGCGGCGCCGCTATACACGGCGCTCTATGACGCGCGCTTCGCCGCCAGCCGGGTTTTCGGCGAGCGCATGGCGGCGCAGGGCGTTACAACTGCCGCGCTGGCCGACGGCGATATGACGGCCCTCTGGTACAACAATCTGCATTTCCGCTGGCGGGAAGGCCCTGTGGCAATCGCCGGGTTGACCACGCGCGGCCCGCTGTTCTGCCTCGAGCAGCTTGCGTGGGATCACGGCATGCGGGTCGTGTTTCGCGCGCAACATGCCTCGGCGCGTGACGGCTCGATATTGCACGAAATCGAAGGGGCGGGGGTGCTGATGGATGTGGCCCGGCATGTCGCAGCGGAAGATGGCTGGGCGGCTGGCTTGAGTGATGCCATCGGTCATTACTCTCACACGGGTGGAGCGAAAACCCGTGTGCAGGTGCATACGGCGCGGCCGGCGGTGCAGGTACCCGAAGACGAAATGTTGTTTTCCTGGGTCATCGCGCCCGTAGCCCGGAGTTGAACATGAGATGCTGTTTGCTTGTCGTCACTGTCGTAGCTACTACGGCCGCAACGCCGCTGTTTGCGCAACCCACTGATGAAGTCATTGCGCGTGGCAACCAGGTTTTTCAGCACTGGTGCGCACCTTGCCATGCCCCCGGGCCGCGGCACCCCGGCACGGCCGCGCTTGAGATTCTCTACCAAGGTATCAAGCCGGCTCCGCTCGAGGAACGTACCGACCTGCTGCCGGAGTTGACGCGTACCTTTGTGCGAACGGGGGTGTCGATGATGCCGCCGTTTCGCAAAACCGAGATTGGCGATGTCGACCTCGATGCGCTTGCCGCGTATCTGGCGCCCAAGCCATGAGGGTGGACGCGTTGAGCACGGATGATCACATGGCGACGGACCGGAGCGACGCCTCCGTATCAGAGAGTGTCGTGTCGCAGGGTGACGTGCGTGCCAGTGCTCATGAACAGCCGGTGTCTTTGGTGGGCGCCATTCTCGAAGGCTACGCCTGTCGGGGGGTCTTTGCGGGCTTCCGGCAGGTCAAGCGGCAGGCGCAGAAGGTGGAATTCGCGGTGCAGTGGCACTTCCGTCAAATCCTTTCCATCCGGCTGGATGCAGCGAAATCGACGCTGACATTGCTGAACTTGATCCCACAGGCATCGGCAGCCCCCAACGTACGGGCTGAGCTTGGCACCTTCCTGCGTCATTGCGCATCGTCGGCGCGTCCTGTGCATCGGCGCATCGATCCTGAAAAGTTGCACGTGGCATGTTACCTGAGGAACGACAGCCTCTCATTATGCGTCACCGTGCTCGATGGCGACTACGAATACGCGACACGCCGGCTCGTGCACTTGGTAAACGAGATATTCCTCGATTTTCTGCGTGACGCTCAATACGTCGAATACATGGTGGCGCACATGGATATGAATCCGGAGACGGGAGGGTCGTTATGAGCGTGATGCGTCGATTCACTATTGGTGTCGGTTTCGTTGTAGCGCTGTCTGGACTAAGCGGTGCAAGCGGGGCCGACGATTCGCTCGAAAACCTCGATCGACCTCTGACGGTGGAAGAGGCTCGTTCCCTGAAAAACCTGATCCTACCAGCGGGCGATTCGATCGCGAAGGGACGCACCTCCTACCTCCAATACGCTTGTGGCACCTGCCATGGCGAGGACGGGCGCGCACTGACGGTGTTCGCAGGGCCGGTGACGGATCTCACCAATCCTGAAGTGTGGATCAACGGCACCAGCGAGGGCGAAGTGTTTCGCAGCATTCGCGATGGCGTTTCAGGCATGCCGTCGTTCGCCAGGGAAATCGACAATGAAAAAATCTGGCACCTGGTCAATTTCATCCGCAGCCTCTGGCCGTCCGATGCGCTGGCGGCAGAAAACCAATAAATGAACCAACAATAACAATCAAGAAAAAGAGATTTTGCGGAGGAACGATGAGTAAAGAAATCGAATCGCAGCAGGCATCCGTAGACGAAAGTGGCGAACAGCCAGCAGGGGAGGTTCTCTCCTGTCCGCGGACGCGGCGCCAGGTACTGGCGTCGGCGGTAGCCCTTACCGGTACCGCGGCCGGCGCTGCATCGTTGCTGGGCTCGCGTAGCGCGCACGCGCAGGTCGCGGGCCTGCCGGGAGGCGTCAACGCGATCGATCCGCTCGGCGAAGTCCCGTCCGTGCGCATTCCCGTTGCCATCACCAACTCGCTCG